>NZ_JACARS010000024.1:0-78960 GCF_013386485.1 Pseudomonas sp. P7758
TGCCCAACCCGCCCAGTGATGCTTTCCGATGCTTGAACAGTACGTCAAAAAGATCCTCACCTCGCGCGTTTACGACGTTGCCGTAGAAACCCCGCTGCAGACCGCCCGCCAGCTCTCCGAGCGGCTGGGCAACAAGGTCTGGCTCAAGCGCGAAGACTTGCAGCCGGTGTTCTCGTTCAAGATTCGCGGTGCCTACAACAAGCTGACCCAACTGAGCGCCGAAGAACGTGCGCGCGGCGTAGTCACCGCTTCGGCGGGCAACCATGCCCAGGGCCTGGCCCTGGCGGCCAAGGTGCTGGGGGTCAAGGCCACCATCGTGATGCCCAAGACCACCCCCGAGATCAAGGTCGAAGGCGTGCGTTCCCGTGGCGGCAAAGTGGTGCTGCATGGGGATTCTTTCCCGGAAGCCCTGGCGTATTCGCTGAAGCTGGTCGACGAAAAAGGCTACGTCTACATTCACCCCTACGATGATCCGCACACCATTGCCGGGCAGGGCACCGTGGCGATGGAGATCCTGCGCCAGCACCCGGGGCCGCTGGACGCGATTTTCGTCCCGGTGGGCGGCGGCGGCCTGATTGCCGGTATCGCGGCCTACGTGAAATACCTGCGGCCCGAAATCAAGATCATCGGCGTCGAGCCGGACGACTCCAACTGCCTGCAAGCCGCCATGGCGGCGGGCGAGCGCGTGGTATTGCCGACCGTGGGCATCTTCGCCGACGGCGTGGCGGTGGCGCAGATCGGCCAGCACACCTTCGACATCTGCAAGGATTACGTGGATGAAGTGATTACCGTCAGCACCGATGAAATCTGCGCGGCGATCAAGGACATCTACGACGACACCCGCTCCATCACAGAACCCGCCGGCGCCCTGGGCGTGGCGGGTATCAAGAAATACGTCGAGACCCGTGGCATCACTGGGCAAACCCTGGTGGCCATCGATTCCGGGGCCAACGTCAACTTCGACCGCCTGCGCCATGTGGCCGAGCGCGCCGAGCTGGGGGAAGGCCGCGAAGCCATCATTGCCGTGACCATCCCTGAGAAACCGGGCAGCTTCAAGGCCTTCTGCGAGGCCGTGGGCAAGCGCCAGATCACCGAATTCAACTACCGCTACCACTCAGGCCGCGAGGCGCACATTTTTGTCGGCGTGCAGACCCACCCGGAAAACGACCCGCGCAGCGCGCTGATCGCCAGCCTCACCAGCCAGGGTTTCCCGGTGCTGGACCTGACGGAAAACGAACTGGCCAAGCTGCACATCCGCCATATGGTCGGCGGCCATGCGGCGCACGTCAGCGACGAGGTGGTGTTCCGCTTCGAATTCCCGGAACGTCCGGGGGCACTGTTCAACTTCCTTAACAAATTGGGCGGGCGCTGGAACATCTCGATGTTCCACTATCGCAACCACGGCGCCGCCGATGGGCGCGTGGTGGCGGGCCTGCAAGTACCGGCGGACGAGCGTCACCTGGTGCCGGCGGCGCTGGAGGCCATTGGCTACCCGTACTGGGATGAAAGTGATAACCCGGCCTACCAGCTGTTCCTCGGTTGAGCGACTACGCTGACTGGGCGGCCTTCAAGGAATCGAGAACATGGAAACGCTGACCACCCTTAAAGTTATCCACATCGCGGCCACGGTGTTGCTGCTGCTCAGCGGCCTCGCCCTGGCAGTGCTGGCCTGGCGCAAACGCAGCGCGGGGCCGGCCTATACCGTGCAGCGGCCGTGGGTGTTTGTGTGGTTGTTGATGGGCATTTGCGTGGTGAGCATGCCGTTCACCGGCTGGTGGCTGGCGCACCTGATCGGCTGGCCGCTGGGGCAAACCTGGATCCTGGGTTCCAGCGTGATCTACACCTTGGCGGCGCTGAGCTGGTTCTGGCTGGTGGTGCGGCTTAATCGGCTGCGGCGGGGCGGGGCGGGGAGTTTGAACTTCACCGTGGCGCTGGCGGTGGTGAGCCTGGTGGGGTTTGTGGCGATTGCCGGGTTGATGGGGGCCAAGCCGGTTTAAGGCTTGAGACCGAGTTGCCTCCATTCGCGAGCAAGCCCGCTCCCACATTTGACTGCATTCCAAAGGTGGAACTCGATCAAATGTGGGAGCGGGCTTGCTCGCGAAAGCTTTATCAGCCGCGCAGGCTAATCACCGGCCAACCACGCTTCTCAGCCTCAGCCCGCAGATTCGGATCCGGATCCACTGCCACTGCATGCGTCACCTGCTCCAGCAGCGGCAGGTCATTCATCGAATCGCTATAGAAGTAACTGTCGTCCAGGCTAAACCCGGTCTCTTCCAGCCAGCGATTCAAGCGCGTCACCTTGCCCTCGCGAAAGCACGGGATATCCGTACTGCGCCCGGTGTAACGGCCATCCTGCATCTCGCATTCCGTCGCAATCAGGGTTTCAACCCCCAGTCGCTCGGCAATCGGCGCGGTCACAAAACGGTTGGTCGCGGTGATGATCACCAGCTTGTCGCCCGCCGCCCGGTGCTTGGCCAGCAACTCAACCGCCTTGGGCAACATGATCGGCTCGATGCAGTCGCGCATGTAGTCGCGATGCCATTCATCCAGCTGGGCCATCTCGGTGCGGCCGAGGATTTCCAGGCAGAAGTTCAGGTACTCGGCGTTATCCAGCTTGCCGGCCAGGTAGTCCTGGTAGAACTCGTCGTTGCGGGCCTTGTAGGCCACCGCGTCGAGAATCCCGCGTTCACAGAGGTAATCGCCCCAGGCGTGATCGCTGTCACCCCCCAAAAGCGTGTTGTCCAAGTCGAATAAAGCCAGGCGCATTGCAGTTACTCGCTGAAAAGTCTGTAAAAAGGCGTCCAGAATACGGTCTTTTCACAAGAGTGCACATAAGGTAAGCAGCCTCGTTGCCGCTGTATCAATCTTTGTGGAACAATGCGGTGACATGCGTTTGCGAGGTTGTTGCCGTGATCGACCCCGATGGTTTCCGTCCTAATGTCGGGATTATTCTTACGAATGATGCCGGACAGGTGCTATGGGCTCGCCGTATCAACCAAGATGCCTGGCAGTTTCCTCAAGGCGGAATCAACCCCGACGAAACCCCTGAAGACGCCTTGTACCGTGAGTTGAACGAAGAAGTAGGCCTTGAACGTGAAGATGTGCAAATTCTGGCCTGCACCCGAGGCTGGTTGCGCTATCGTTTGCCGCAACGTCTGGTGCGTACCCACAGCCAACCGCTGTGCATCGGCCAGAAACAGAAATGGTTTCTCCTGCGCCTGATCTCCAACGAGCAGCGGGTGCGGATGGATTTGACCGGTAAACCGGAGTTCGATGGCTGGCGCTGGGTCAGTTATTGGTATCCGTTGGGCCAGGTGGTGACATTCAAGCGCGAGGTTTATCGTCGCGCTCTTAAAGAGCTTGCCCCGCGCCTTTTAGCGCGCGACTGACGACGGAGTTCGACCCCGAGCCATGCTCAATACGCTGCGCAAGATCGTCCAGGAAGTTAACTCCGCCAAGGATCTCAAGGCGGCGTTGGGGATTATTGTGTTGCGCGTCAAGGAAGCCATGGGCAGCCAGGTCTGCTCGGTTTACCTGCTGGATCCCGAGACCAACCGTTTTGTCCTGATGGCCACCGAGGGCTTGAACAAGCGCTCCATCGGCAAGGTCAGCATGGCGCCCAATGAAGGTCTGGTGGGCCTGGTGGGGACGCGTGAAGAACCCCTGAACCTCGAAAACGCGGCCGATCACCCGCGTTATCGCTACTTTGCCGAAACCGGTGAAGAGCGCTACGCCTCGTTCCTCGGTGCGCCGATCATTCACCACCGCCGCGTTGTCGGCGTGTTGGTCATCCAGCAGAAAGAACGCCGCCAGTTCGACGAAGGTGAAGAAGCCTTCCTCGTGACCATGAGCGCGCAGCTCGCCGGGGTTATCGCCCACGCCGAGGCCACCGGTTCGATTCGCGGCCTTGGGCGCCAGGGCAAGGGCATCCAGGAAGCCAAGTTCGTCGGCGTGCCGGGTTCGCCGGGTGCTGCTGTCGGTACCGCCGTGGTCATGCTGCCGCCCGCCGACCTGGACGTGGTGCCGGACAAGACCGTCACCGACATCGACGCTGAAATCATCCTGTTCAAGACCGCCCTCGAAGGCGTGCGCAATGACATGCGCACCCTCTCGACCAAGCTGGCCACCCAGCTGCGGCCTGAAGAGCGGGCGTTGTTCGACGTGTACCTGATGATGCTCGACGACGCGTCCCTGGGCAGCGAAGTCAAGGACGTGATCAAGACCGGCCAGTGGGCCCAGGGCGCGCTGCGCCAGGTGGTCACCGATCACGTCAACCGTTTTGAATTGATGGACGACGCCTACCTGCGCGAGCGCGCCTCGGACGTGAAGGACCTCGGTCGCCGTCTGCTGGCCTACCTGCAGGAAGAGCGCTCGACCACGTTGGTGTACCCCGACAACACCATCCTGATCAGTGAAGAGCTGACCGCCACCATGCTCGGCGAAGTGCCGGAAGGCAAACTGGTGGGCCTGGTCTCGGTACTGGGTTCGGGCAACTCCCACGTCGCGATCCTGGCTCGGGCCATGGGCATTCCGACGGTGATGGGCCTGGTGGACCTGCCGTATTCCAAGGTCGACGGCATCGAAATGATCGTCGACGGCTACCACGGCGAGGTCTACACCAACCCCAGCGAAGTGCTGCGCAAGCAATACGCCGAAGTGGTGGAAGAAGAACGCCAGCTGTCCCAGGGCCTCGACGCCCTGCGGGAACTGCCGTGCGTGACCCTCGACGGCCACCGCGTACCGCTGCTGGTCAACACCGGCCTGCTGGCGGACGTGGCACGTGCACAACAGCGCGGCGCCGAAGGGGTGGGCCTGTACCGCACCGAAGTGCCGTTCATGATCAACCAGCGTTTTCCGAGTGAGAAGGAGCAGCTGGCGATTTATCGCGAGCAACTGTCCGCCTTCCATCCGTTACCGGTGACCATGCGCAGCCTGGACATTGGCGGCGACAAGTCACTGTCGTATTTCCCCATCAAGGAAGACAACCCCTTCCTTGGTTGGCGCGGTATTCGCGTTACCCTCGACCATCCTGAAATCTTCCTCGTCCAGACCCGCGCGATGCTCAAGGCCAGCGAAGGCCTGAACAACCTGCGCATCCTGCTTCCGATGATCTCCGGCACCCACGAGCTGGAAGAAGCCCTGCACCTGATCCACCGGGCGTGGGGCGAAGTGCGCGACGAAGGCGCCGACGTGCCGATGCCGCCGATTGGCGTGATGATCGAGATTCCGGCGGCGGTGTACCAGGCTAAAGAGCTGGCGCGGCAGGTGGACTTCCTGTCGGTGGGCTCCAACGACCTGACCCAGTACCTGCTGGCCGTGGACCGCAACAACCCGCGGGTGGCCGACCTCTACGACTACCTGCACCCGGCGGTGCTGCAAGCCTTGCAGAACGTGGTGCGCGACGCCCATGCCGAAGGCAAGCAGGTGAGTATCTGCGGCGAGATGGCCGGTGACCCGGCGGCGGCTGTGCTGTTGATGGCGATGGGCTTTGACAGCCTGTCGATGAACGCCACCAACTTGCCGAAGGTGAAATGGATGCTGCGCCAGATCAACCTGAGCCGGGCCAAGGAGCTGCTGGCGGAGTTGATGACTATCGACAACCCGCAAGTTATCCACAGCTCGCTGCAATTGGCGCTGAAGAACCTTGGGTTGGCGCGGATGATCAACCCGGCGTCTGCAAAGAGCCTCTAACCGGATTTCAGAGCCTGTCCCCAATCGAAATGTGGGAGCGGGCTTGCTCGCGAAAGCGGTGCATCAGTCAGCTTATGTATTGGCTGACACGCCGCCTTCGCGAGCAAGCCCGCTCCCACATTTGATTTGCATGAGGTTCAGATTTTGAGTTCAACTTCACCCAACTGTCCGCCATACGGCCCAAAACTGCGCTCCACGATATGCCGCGTCCCGTCGGCATTCACAATCAACGCCGTACTCGCCCGCGTCCCGTAACTGGGACTGGCAATAAACACACTCGACAGCAAACTCTCCGTCGCCAAGCCCACGCCGGTGTCCGGCAAGTCAGCAAACGGCGCGGTCTGCGGGTCGCTCAAAATCCCCAGCAAGGCTTCAGGCTGCGGATCGTCCAGCACTTCTGTCAGCGCCGCCTTGGCCTTCAACAACTTCGGCCACGGCGTATCCAGCCCTGCATTGGATAACCCATAAACCCCCGCCACCAATGGTGTCGGCGCAGATTCCTTGGCGTTGTAATGCCAAAGCTCGTCCCGCGTCCCGACCAGCAGGTTAAACCCGGCATATTCAATCGATCTGCCATTAACGTCGGCCAAATAGTCGTCAATCGACAGCGAACCGCTGAGAAAGCGCGCCACCAACTCACCCCGCGACTTGCGCGCCGGCGGCTGGTGCGGGTCACGGATATTGGTCAGCGCCGCAAAGCGCCCGTCTGCGCCAACTCCCAGCCAGGTCCCGCCCGCTTCCTGGTCCCTGCCCGCGTAAACATGGGGCGCATCCAGCCACTGGGCCAACGGCAAACTGGGCCGGGCATAAAATTCATCACGGTTGGCCGCGACGATCAGCGGCTGGGCGTGGCCCGGCCGCCAGGCGAAAACAATCAGGCACATAAGGCGATCCCTTTGTGTTTTGCCCACTCTACCCATAGAACCCTGTGCTTTGCATCCGTTAACATGCCGGTCTGTTTTCGGGGGCTCCCATGGAATTTCTGCTGTATTTGCTGCTGGGATCCTGCGCGGGCATGCTCGCCGGGCTGTTCGGCGTGGGCGGCGGCATCATTATTGTGCCGGTGCTGGTGTTCAGCTTCACCTTGCAGGGCTTCGATCCCGCGGTGCTGACCCACCTCGCTGTCGGCACGTCCCTGGCGTCTATTATCTTCACGTCGGTGAATGCGGTGCGTGAGCATCATCGGCGCGGCGCCGTGCGCTGGCCGATCTTCGTATGGATGGCCGTGGGTATCCTGCTGGGCGCGGGCGTTGGCGCGCTGACCGCCGAGGCGATCTCCGGGCCGCATCTACAGAAGATCATCGGTGTGTTCGCCCTGGTGATCGCCGTGCAGATGACTCTGGAGCTCAAGCCCAAGGCCAGCCGCCAGGTGCCGGGCAAGCTTGGCCTGACCCTGGCGGGTGGCGTGATCGGCTGGTCGTCGGCAATTTTCGGCACCGGCGGCGGTTCGTTGACCGTGCCGTTCCTGACCTGGCGCAGCGTGCCGATGCAGCAGGCAGTGGCCACTTCGTCGGCCTGCGGCTTGCCGATCGCCCTGGCCAGTGCGTTAAGTTTCATGATTCTGGGCTGGCATGATCCGCTGCTGCCCGATCATAGTCTCGGCTTTGTGTACTTGCCGGCGCTGCTGGGCATCGCCCTGACCAGCATGGTGGCGGCCCGTTTCGGTGCGCGCCTGGCGCACCGGTTGTCGCCGCGCTTGCTCAAGCGGCTGTTCGCCGGGCTGCTGTTTTGCGTAGGGCTGAATTTTTTGCTGTAACGCAGGCTTAATCGCGCACCGGCATGGTCCGATGCGCCATGACTATTGATTTAACGAGGAGTCGCAATGCTGCCTTACCCGCAGATCAACCCGGTGGCCGTGGCCATCGGTCCGCTGCAAATCCATTGGTACGGGTTGATGTACCTGATCGGCATCGGCGGTGCCTGGCTGCTGGCTTCCCGGCGCCTGAACCGTTTCGACCCGACCTGGACCAAGGAGAAGCTCTCCGACATGGTGTTCTGGATGTCGATGGGGGTCATCGTCGGCGGACGCCTGGGTTATGTGCTGTTCTACGACCTGCCAGCCTACATCGCCAACCCGACGCTGATCTTCGAGGTGTGGAAGGGCGGCATGGCGTTCCACGGCGGGTTTGTGGGGGTGATGATCGCCGCCTGGTGGTTTGGCCGGCGTAACGGTAAGTCGTTCTTCCAGCTGATGGACTTCGTCGCGCCGTTCGTGCCGATTGGCCTGGGTGCCGGGCGCATCGGTAACTTCATCAACGCCGAGCTGTGGGGCAAGCCGACTGACGTGCCGTGGGCCATGGTGTTCCCGCCGTTCAGCGACCCGGCGCAATTGCCGCGCCACCCCTCGCAGCTGTACCAGTTCGCCCTGGAAGGCGTGGCGCTGTTCCTGATCCTCTACATCTTCTCGCGCAAGCCACGCCCAACCATGGCCGTTTCGGGGATGTTCGCGTTGTTCTACGGGATCTTCCGCTTTATCGTCGAGTTCGTACGGGTGCCGGATGCGCAACTGGGCTACCTGGCGTGGGGCTGGGTGACCATGGGTCAGATTCTCAGCCTGCCGATGATCATCGCCGGCCTGGGCCTGCTGTGGTGGGCTTACAATCGCCCGCAAGGCATCAAGAACACCGCGCTTTAAATTCGAACGCCGGGGCCCGAGGGTCCCGGCTTCAACGATACAGGTATACACATGAAGCAATATCTCGAACTACTGAACGATGTCGTGACCAATGGCCTGACCAAGGGCGACCGCACCGGCACCGGCACCAAGGCCGTGTTTGCCCGTCAGTTTCGGCATAGCTTGGCCGACGGCTTCCCGCTGCTGACCACCAAGAAGCTTCACTTCAAAAGCATCGCCAACGAATTGATCTGGATGTTGAGTGGCAACACCAACATCAAGTGGCTGAACGAAAACGGCGTGCGTATCTGGGACGAATGGGCCACCGAAGACGGCGACCTGGGCCCGGTGTACGGCGAGCAGTGGACCGCCTGGCCCACCAAGGACGGCGGCAAGATCAACCAGATCGACTACATGGTCGAGACGCTGAAGACCAACCCCAACAGCCGCCGCATACTGTTTCACGGCTGGAACGTCGAGTACCTGCCGGACGAGACCAAGAGCCCGCAGCAGAACGCCCGGGACGGCAAGCAAGCGCTGCCACCTTGCCACCTGCTGTACCAGGCTTTTGTGCATGACGGTCATCTGTCGATGCAGTTGTACATCCGCAGCTCAGATGTATTCCTCGGCCTGCCGTACAACACCGCTGCCCTGGCGTTGCTCACCCATATGCTGGCCCAGCAGTGCGACCTGATCCCTCACGAGATCATCGTCACCACGGGCGACACCCATGCCTACAGCAACCATATGGAACAGATCCAGACCCAGCTGGCGCGCACGCCGAAGAAGCTGCCGGAACTGGTGATCAAGCGCAAACCCGCGTCGATCTACGATTACAAATTCGAAGATTTTGAAATCGTGGGCTATGACGCTGATCCAAGCATCAAGGCCGATGTAGCGATCTAAAAGCGATCTCGGTCCAAATGTGGGAGCGGGCTTGCTCGCGAATACGGTGTATCAGAAACACATTCAGTGGCTGACACTCCGCTTTCGCGAGCAAGCCCGCTCCCACATTTTTTTGTGTACACATTCAATGCCCGTGGCTTCTGCCCACATGTGAGGGCTCAGCCTCGCTGGCCGCGACACTCCCGCTGACTTCCAACCGCTGCAAAATCCCGCACTGATCCAGATCCGGCCCGCCGCCACAGCGCTGGCGCAGGTCGAGCAACTGTTCCTGCAACGCCAGCAGCCCGTCGATCCGCGCCTTGACGTGGTGGATATGCTCGTCGATCAATGCGTTCACGCTTTCGCACTGGTCCTGAGGACTGTCACGCAGGCCCAGCAGGCTGCGAATTTCCTCAAGGGTCATGTCCAGGCTGCGGCAGTTGCGGATAAACACCAGCCGTTCGGTGTGCGCCTGGGTGTACAGCCGGTAATTACCGTCACTGCGCGCAGGCGGCGGGAGCAGGCCTTCTTTCTCGTAATAACGGATGGTTTCCACCTGGCAATCCGTCAATTTTGCCAATTCGCCGATCTTCATCGCAGCAATCTCCTAAAGGATGCTTGACCCTATAGTGGCTACAGGGTCTTTACTTGGCAACAGGCACCTTTACGGACGCGACAGAATGAGCGATTCCCTCCACACCCCGCACAAGCACGACCATGATCATGACCACGCGCACGATCACGGCCCCAAGCTCAAACCTGTGCAGAAGCACGACCATGGCAGCCATGGCGATTCCTGCTGTTCCAGCAAGGCCGCGCCGGCGCTGGTGAAGCTGACCGAAGCCCCGACAGCGGGCTCGCGGCTGAGCACCTTCCGCATCGAAGCCATGGACTGCCCCACCGAGCAGACGCTGATCCAGAACAAACTGGGCAAGCTTGCGGGTGTGCAGCAGCTGGAATTCAACCTGATCAACCGCATTCTGGGCGTCACCCACGACCTGCCAACTACCGCGCCGATCATCGACGCCATCAAGTCCCTGGGCATGCAGGCGGACCCCATCGAAGAAGGCGTCGCCCCGGCTGAGCCGCCGGCGAAGAAGCACTGGTGGCCGCTGGCCGTGTCCGGCGTGGGCGCGCTGGGGGCTGAAGTGCTGCACTTCACCAACGCAGCCCCGACGTGGGTGATTGCCCTGGTCGCGCTGATCTCGATCTTCAGTGGCGGCCTCACCACCTACAAAAAGGGCTGGATCGCCCTGAAAAACCTCAACCTGAACATCAACGCCCTGATGAGCATCGCCGTCACCGGCGCGATCCTGATCGGCCAGTGGCCGGAAGCGGCGATGGTGATGTTCCTGTTCACCGTGGCCGAGTTGATCGAGGCCAAGTCCCTGGACCGCGCACGTAATGCCATCAGCGGCTTGATGCAGATGACGCCGGAACAGGCCACGGTCCGTCAGGCAGATGGCAGTTGGGTTGAAAAGGAGGTTAAAGTCATTGAACTGGGCGCTATCGTGCGGGTTCGTCCCGGCGAGCGCATTGGCCTGGACGGTGAAGTCACCTCCGGCCAGTCCACCATCGACCAGGCGCCGATTACCGGTGAAAGCCTGCCGATCGAAAAGACCGTGGGCGACAAAGTCTTCGCCGGCACCATCAACCAGGTCGGCTCCCTGGAATACAAAGTCACTGCAGCCGCCAACAACTCCACCCTGGCGCGGATTATCCACGCCGTGGAACAGGCCCAGGGCGCCCGTGCGCCAACCCAGCGTTTTGTCGACACCTTCGCCAAGGTCTACACCCCGGCGGTGTTCATCTTTGCCCTGGGTGTGGCGTTGATTCCGCCGCTGTTCATGGGCGGCGTATGGTTTGAATGGGTCTACCGCGCGCTGGTGCTGCTGGTGGTCGCGTGCCCATGTGCACTGGTGATTTCCACCCCGGTGACCATCGTCAGCGGCCTGGCCGCCGCGGCGCGCAAAGGCATCCTGATCAAGGGCGGTGTGTACCTGGAGGGTGGCTACAAACTCGACTACCTGGCCCTCGACAAGACCGGCACCATTACCCACGGCAAACCGGTGCAAACCGATTACCTGGCGCTGTTCCCGAACATGGAAGACAGCGCGCCGGCCCTGGCCGCCAGTCTGGCCGGGCGTTCGGATCACCCGGTGTCCCTGGCCATCGCCAACGCGGCTGTGGATAAGAATCTCGCCGTTCACACGGTGGATAACTTCGAGGCCCTGACCGGTCGCGGTGTGAAGGGTGAAATCAATGGCGAGGTCTACTACCTGGGCAACCACCGTCTGGTGGAAGAGCTGAACCTGTGCTCGCCGGCCCTGGAGAAGAAGCTCTTCGCCCTGGAAAAACAAGGCAAGTCCGTGGTCCTGCTGCTGGACAAGTCCGGCCCGCTGGCGCTGTTCGCCGTGGCCGACACCGTGAAGGACACCAGCCGCGAAGCCATCCAGCAGTTGCATGACCTGGGCATCAAGACCCTGATGCTGACCGGCGACAACACCCACACGGCCAAGGCGATCGCCGATCAGGTGGGTATCGACCAGGCCCAGGGCGACTTGTTGCCCACCGACAAACTGCAAGCCATCGAAGCGCTCTACGCCAAGGGCCACCGGGTCGGCATGGTCGGCGACGGCATCAACGACGCCCCGGCGCTGGCCCGTTCCGAGATCGGGTTTGCCATGGCTGCTGCGGGTACCGATACCGCCATCGAGACCGCCGACGTGGCCCTGATGGACGACGACCTGCGCAAGATTCCGGCATTCATTCGGCTGTCGCGGCAAACGTCGAGTATCCTCAAGCAGAACATCGCCCTGGCCCTGGTGATCAAGGCGATCTTCCTCGCGGTGACCTTCCTTGGGATGGCCACCATGTGGATGGCGGTGTTCGCCGACATGGGCGTGAGCCTGCTGGTGGTATTCAATGGTCTGCGCCTGCTGCGCAAATAGTCGATGAGAGGGTGGTGTGCTGAGTGCCGAGCTGAAGGCGTTTTACATGGTCGCCCGCCTGGGAAGTATTACCCAGGCGGCGAAAAAGCTCGGGCTCAGCCAGCCCACGGTGACCACCCAGATTCGTCACCTGGAAAGCCAGTACTCGGTGGAATTGTTCTACCGTGGCGGGCGCCGCCTGACCGTCAGCGACGAAGGCGCGCGGCTGTTGCCGATGGTCAAGGCGCTGTTGCAGCAGGAAGCGGACATCGAGTTTTTCCTGCGCAACAGTGGCCAGGTACAAGGGGCCTTGAGGATTGCCGCGACGGCACCTTATTACATCCTCGACCTGGTCAAGACCTTCCGCGAGCGACTGCCGCAGGTCGAGGTTTCGGTGGAGATCGGCAACTCCCAGCAGGTGCTGGAAGCGCTGGATGACTACCGCGTCGACGTCGCCGCCTCGTCCCAATTGCTTGAAGACCCGCGCCTGATCCGGCGGGTACTGGGCATGGACCCGCTGGTGCTGGCGGTGCATCGCAATCATCCGCTGGCGGTACTTGAACATGTACCGCTGACCGCGCTGGCCGGGCATACCTTGCTGATGCGCGAGCCGGGGTCGACCACCCGTCGATTGACCGAAGAGATGTTGCAGGGCGCCGGCGTGAGTTACGGGCCGTTGCTGGAGATCGGCAGCCGGGAATCGATCCGTGAGGCGGTGTTGCGCAATATCGGCATCAGCATCATTGCCCGCCAGGAAGTGCCCCACGACCCGCAATTGCGGGTGCTGACCATCGAGAATGCGCCGCAGATTCCCGAGTATTTGTACTGCCTCAAAGAGCGAAAGGGCGCGCGGTTGCCGGCGGCTTTCCTGGGGTTGGCGCAGGAAATGTCCCCTCTCTGATCGTTCCCACGCTCTGCGTGGGAATGCCGGCCTGGACGCTCCGCGTCCGCTCTTAAGGTCGTGACGCGGAGCGTCACAGGATGTATTCCCACGCAGAGCGTAGGAACAATCTGTCGGCACAACCCAAATCCACCAATACCACTATCGCCACGTTTTGCCTTTCTGCCACAAGAGGGACGCATTGCCTGCCTAGGATGACCTTCATCAGTTTGATGAGGTGCCTCCATGAACACAGCCATGACTAATCCCGGCGCGCCAATGAAGGTGCGCGGTGTACAGAAACGCTTCGGCGCCTTCACCGCGCTGGATAACGTGTCCCTGGACGTCGCCGCTGGCGAACTGGTGTGCCTGCTGGGCCCGTCGGGCTGCGGCAAGACCACCTTGCTACGCTGCATCGCCGGCCTGGAGCGCCAGGACAGCGGCGAGTTGTACCTCGGCGACCGCGATGTTTCCCTACTGGCACCCCAGGCTCGGGACTACGGCATTCTGTTCCAGTCCTACGCGCTGTTTCCCAATCTCACCGTCGAAGCGAACATCGGCTACGGCCTCACCGGCAGTGGCCGCGATGAAGTGCGCAAGCGCGTCGGGCAGATGCTGGAACTCGTAGGCCTGGTGGGCAGCGAAAAGAAATACCCCGGCCAACTTTCCGGCGGCCAACAACAGCGTGTGGCACTGGCTCGCGCCCTGGCGCCGGCGCCGTCCTTGCTGCTGCTGGACGAACCCATGTCGGCCCTCGACGCCCGGGTGCGCGAGCATCTGTGCACCGAGCTGCGCCAATTGCAGCGCCGCTTGGGCATCACCACCCTGATGGTCACCCACAACCAGGACGAGGCCATGCTGATGGCCGACCGCATTGCCGTGATGAACAACGGCAAGGTCGAGCAGTACGCCACGCCCCAGGAAATCTACGACCGCCCGGCCACACCGTTCGTGGCCGAGTTTGTCGGCCAGGGCAACTGGCTGCCGTTCAGTCGCAACAGCGCCAGCCACGCTCAGGTTGGCGGCATGAATATGCGCCTGGCGGACAACGCAGGCGTCGCGAAATCGGGCCGTCTGTTCTGCCGCCCGGAAGCCATCAGCGTCAACCCGCCAGTGCATGAAGAAAACCTGTTCCCGGCCAAGGTCCGCGAGATCACTTTCCTCGGCAACCGCTGCCGCATGAGCTTCGAGCTGGACCAACTGCCCGGCCATCCGCTGCTGGCCGAATTGGCCCCGGAAGCCATGCCGCGCCTTGGCGCCCAGGACATCTGGGTCGCGCTGCCCCCGCGCAGCCTGCAGGTGTTTGCCTGAGATGGCCCGCGATATGACTCTGCCGATACCCGATAACGTGGCTCGTCAGGTTTCCCGTGCCGAACTCGGCGACCGTATTTTTGTAGTCGGCGGCAAGCTGCTCTGGCTGTGCCTGCTGGGCGTCGCGGTGCTGATGCCGCTGCTGGCGATCTTCTGGCGCGGCTTCAGCAGTGAAGCCGGGCAGGGCGGTGGCCTGGTGGCGGCGCGGGAGTTGGTCACCAGCGATAACTTCCACTGGTTGCTGGGTAACAGCCTGAAGGTTTCCGGCAGCGTGGCGGTCATCGTCGTACCGCTGGCTTACCTGTTTGCCTACGCGCTGCAACGCACGCTGATTCCCGGCAAGGCGATCTGGCGCGGCATGTCGCTGCTGCCGTTGATGGCGCCGTCGATGTTGCCCGGGATTGCGCTGGTCTACCTGTTCGGCAACCAGGGCATGTTGCGCGGGCTGCTGTCGGACAACATCTATGGCTTCTGGGGCATCGTCCTCGGCGAAGTGATCTACACCTTTCCCCATGCCTTGATGATCCTGTTGTCGGCGCTTTCCCTGGCGGATGCACGTTTGTTCGATGCCGCATCGAGCATGGGCGCGAGTCCCGCCCGGGCGTTTCGCAGCATCACCTGGCCGGCGACGCGCCAGGCCGTGTTTGCCGCGTTTTGCCTGGTGTTCACCCTGACCATCACCGACTTCGGTGTGCCTGTTGTAGTGGGCGGCGACTACCAAGTGTTGGCGCTGGAAGCCTACAAAGCCGTGGTCGGCCAGCAGCAATTCGGCCGCGGTGCCTTGATCGGCATGGTCCTGCTGCTGCCGGCGCTGTTCAGCTTCGGTGTCGACGCCTGGTTGCGCCGCCGCCATGGCGACTCCATGAGCGGCCGCGCCCAGGTGTTCCAGCCGGCGCCGTCGAAACTGCGGGATGGCTGCTACCTGGCCATCGTCCTGCTGATCTGCGCGATCCTGCTGCTGGTGTTCGGCATGGCGGTCTACTCATCCCTGGTGAAATTCTGGCCCTACAACCTGTCGCTGTCCCTGGCCCACTACCAGTTCGAAGACACGGCCGGCGGCGGCTGGCTGGCCTACCGCAACAGCATCACCATGGCCCTGTGCACCGCGTTGATCGGCAGCGTGCTGATCTTCACCGGCGCCTACCTGATGGAAAAGACCAGGGGCCAGAAGGGCCTGAACCTGGCGCTGCGCATGCTCAGCTTCGTGCCGATGGCGGTGCCGGGGTTGGTGCTCGGCTTGGGCTACGTGTTCTTTTTCAACCTCAACGGCAACCCGCTGCATGTGCTCTACGGCACCATGACGTTGCTGGTGGTGTGCACCATTGCTCACTATTTGACCACCGCCCAAATGACCGCCACCACGGCCCTGCGCCAACTGGACGCGGAATTCGAAGCCGCCGCGCTGTCGCTGAAGGCGCCGCTGTACCGCCATTACCTGCGGGTCACCGTGCCGATCTGCCTGCCGGCGCTGCTGGACATCGTGCGCTACCTGTTCGTCTCGGCGATGACCACCGTTTCCGCCGCGATCTTCCTTTACAGCCCCGACACCATCCTCGCCGCCGTCGCCGTGCTGAACATGGACGACGCCGGCAACGTCGGCGGTGCGGCGGCCATGTCGACCCTGATCCTGTTCACCTCGGCGGGCGTGTCCTTGCTGCTGGCGTGGGCCTCACGCGGCTTGTTGCGCCGCTCCCAGGCCTGGCGCCAAACCGCGCCCGGCCAATAATTCACCCATAAAGGAACTGCACCATGTTCAAGCCCCTGGCGTTAGCCGCTGCTGTGCTCACTGCGTTCAGCCTGAATGCCTTTGCCGCCAAGACCGAGTTGACCGTGTACACGGCCCTCGAAGCCGAGCAATTGAAGACCTACAAACAGGCCTTTGAAAAGGTTAACCCGGACATCGAGATCAAATGGGTGCGCGACTCCACTGGCATCATCACCGCCAAGCTGCTGGCCGAAAAAGCCCGCCCGCAGGCTGACGTGGTCTGGGGCCTGGCGGCTTCCAGCCTGGCGATCCTCGACCAGCAGGGCATGCTGCAAAACTACGCACCGGCAGATTTGAGCAAGATCGGTGCGAACTACCGCGACGCCGCCAACCCGCCGGCCTGGGTCGGCATGGACGTGTGGGCTGCGACCATTTGCTTCAACACCGTCGAAGCCGAAAAGCAGGGCCTGAGCAAGCCGGTGAGCTGGCAGGACCTGACCAAGCCTGAGTACAAGGGCAAGATCGTGATGCCCAACCCGGCCTCGTCCGGCACCGGTTTCCTGGATGTGAGTGCCTGGTTGCAGACCTTCGGCGAGAAGCAGGGCTGGCAGTACATGGACGACCTGCACCAGAACATCGGCCAGTACGTTCACTCCGGTTCCAAGCCGTGCAAGCTGGCGGCCTCGGGTGAATTCCCGATCGGCATTTCCTTCGAATACCCGGCCGTTCAGCTGAAGCGCCAGGGCGCACCGCTGGACATCATCCTGCCGAAAGAAGGCCTGGGCTGGGATATCGAAGCCACTGCCGTGATCAAGGGCACTGCCCACGCAGACGCGGCACAGAAACTCGCCGACTTCTCCGCCAGCCCCGCGGCGATGGAGCTGTACAAGGAAAACTTCGCGGTACTGGCCCAGCCGGGCATCGCCAAGCCGCAGACCGAGTTGCCGGCGGACTACGAGCAGCGGTTGATCAAGAATGACTTTGCCTGGGCGTCGAAAAACCGCGACAGCATCCTGACCGAATGGCGCAAGCGCTATGACGGCAAGTCGGAAAAACAATAACCACCGATCGTTCCCACGCTCTGCGTGGGAACGCTGCTCTGGACGCTCTGCGTCCGCTTTTGTAGTCGTGACGCGGAGCGTCACAGGATGCATTCCCACGCGGAGCGTGGGAACGAGAGGTCTTCATGACACAACTGCTGATCATCGGCGCCGGCATCCTCGGCCTTTCCCACGCATACGCGGCCGCCAAACGCGGCCTCAAGGTCAAGGTCTTCGAGCGCAGCGCCACGCCCCTGGGCGCCTCCGTGCGCAACTTCGGCCAGGCACTGGTCACCGGCCAGCCGCCGGGGCCCATGCTCGACCTGGCGCGGGACAGCCGCGAGATCTGGGGCCAGTGGGCGCAACTCGCCGGCATCCAGCTCAAGCGCAACGGCTCTTATTTGTTCGCCCGCACCGAAGCCGAAGAGCACTTGCTTGAAGCCTTCTGCGCCGGTCGCGCGCAAGAACACGGTTATCGCGTCAAGTTGCTGCAAGGCGCCGCCCTGCACGAGCTGTACGGTGGCCAGTTCGCCCATCACCGCGCTGCGCTTCACGGCCTGGATGATCAACAACTGTATTCGCGCGAGGCTATCCCGGCGCTGATCAACTACCTCAGCCGCGAACTGAGCGTGGAGTTTCATTTCTCCACCCTGGTGCGCGACATCGAACCCGGCCAGGTGCACACCACTGCCGGCTCCTTTCGCGGCGAGCAGATCATTGTCTGCTCCGGTCACGACTACCAGACGCTGCTGGCCGAGCAGATTGCCGAACTCAACCCGCAAATCTGCCGCCTGCAAATGCTGCGCGCCCGGCCAGTGGTGGAGTTGAACCTGCAACACGCGCTGCTGACCGGCCTCAGCTGCGTGCACTACGGCGCCTTCGCCGACTTGCCGGAAGCCGCGCCGGTACAGGCCGAAATCCTGCGGGATGTACCGCACCTGCATGAAAACGGTATTCACCTGCTGATCAGCCCGACACCCTATGGCGAACTGATCATCGGGGATTCCCACCATTACGGCAGCGATCCTTCACCGTTCAACGCCGAACAGGTGGACAACTGGATGATCGAACTGGCCGAACATACCCTGGGCTGCAAGATCCAGGTCGTGGAGCGCTGGCAGGGCGTCTATGGTTCCCGTGGGCCGGGGCCGTTCTCGTTCACGCGGGCGGCGCCGGGGGTGAGCGCGGCGTTGATGCACACCGGCGTGGGCATGAGCGTCGGGCCGGCGATGGCCGAGCGCAATATCACTGAGCTGTGGGGGAGTGCGTGATGAAAGCAGAGCAGGCAATCGCCGAGGTCTTCGGCCTGTACGAACAACACGGCACCGCCGATTACATCGGCGAGCCGGTCTCGCAGATCGAACACATGTCCCAGGCCGCGCAGTTGGCCATGGCTGAAGGCTTCGATGATGAAGTGGTGCTGGCGGCGTTCTTCCACGATATCGGGCATATCTGCGGCCAAGGTGGCGAGAACATGGGCGGTTATGGCGTGGTCAGCCATGAACGGCTGGGCGCCGATTATCTGCGCCGGGCGGGCTTCAGCGAGCGCCTGGCAAAACTGGTGGAATACCACGTGCAGGCCAAGCGTTACCTGACCTTCAGCCAGCCGGACTACTATGCGCGGTTGAGCGAGGCCAGCCGCCGCACCCTGGGTTACCAGGGCGGCGTGATGACCGCCGAGGAAGCCCGGGCGTTTGAGCAGGACCCGTTGTGTGCCGTCAGCCTGCGCATGCGTCACTGGGATGAACAAGCCAAGGAAATGCACGTGCCGTTGCTGGACCTTGAAGTGCTGAAGTCCAAGGCCCGGCAACTGTTGGCGGCTTAGGTCTCGTCCAGGCGCTGGGCCAGGGCTTCGATCTGTTCCTGGCGTTCGGCCTGGCTCAATTTGGGGTGCGGGTTGAGGGACGACCATTGCGGATGAGCCCGGGCCTTGTTCAGGGCTTCGGGCAATTTGCCTTCGCGCCAGGTCTTGTCCTGTGGCGTGTCGACCTTGATGCTGTGGATCGCGGCATGGCCCCGCAGGTTCAGGGCCTTGAGCAGTTGCCGCTGGCGCAGGGCCAACAGGCGCAGCACGCTGTCGTCGACGGTCAGCTCGCGCTGGCCCTTGATCTTGCCCAGCAGGCGGCTGCCATAACTGCGGGCAGTTTGCAGGGCGCCACCGGCGATGGCACCGGCGAGGGCGGCGGCGCCGAGGGTCAGCCCGCCCACCAGTAAGTCCACGCCCGCACCGGCGGCGGCGCCGGCCGCGATGCCGCCACCGACCCGCACGCCCAGTTGCTTGAGGGTCTCGGGGTTGAACAGGTCATCGCCCCAGCGCCCGTCCAGCAGCGGTAAATCGCTGGCGGCGGCGTCCTGCGGGCGGAAGCCGAACAACTTGAGCAAGGCCTCCACGCAACGCTGTTCGCGCTGGCGCACGGCTTTGCGCAGTTCGCTGATGGCTTGCTGTTCTACCTCGGCTTCGCTGACCACGCTGCGGCGGCAGGCGGCGCAGTCGACCAGCAGTTCGGCAATCAACCGCGCTGCACTTTGCTGGCGAGCCTGGCGCTGGGCTTCCTGATCAAGGATCAGCCGTTCCAGTTGCCCACGGGAGTTTTCCAGCAGCAGGGCGAGGCTTTCATAGAGGCGGCGCTCGCCGTCCTCCGGCGGCGCGACGCTGTCGAAACGCACCAGCGCGTGCAGGCCGAGGCGGGCGAGGGCTTCGCGCCAGTCCGGCTCGCGGTGGTCGGCGCTGCTGACAAAATTGAGCACCGGCAGCAACGGCTTGCCACAGCTGGCCAGCACTTGCAGCTCATCGCGGTACTTGGCCAGCACCGGCTCCCGGGCGTCTATCACATACAGCCCGGCGTCGGAGGTGAGCAGTTGGCGCAGCACCTTGGCTTCCTGTTCGAAGCGTTGCCGGGCCTCGCTGCCTTCCAGAAAACGCGCCAGCCGTGCCGGGCCGTCGAGGCGTTCGCCGGGGCGGTCCAGGCGTTCGAGGTAATCGAGCAGGGCGATGGCATCTTCCAGGCCCGGCGTGTCGTACAGCTCCAGCAAGGCTTCGCCGTCCACCGACAAGCGCGCACCTTCGACATGCCGGGTGGTGCTGGGCCGATGGGAGACTTCACCAAAGCCGACGTCTCGCGTGAGCGTGCGCAGCAACGAGGTCTTGCCGACGTTGGTGTGGCCGACCACCGCAAGTTTCAGGGGCTTAGTCATGACCGGTCTCCAGCCAGGTGAGCGGCGCGCAATCGGCGAACGGTATCTCCAGTTGTTGCAAGGCCGTGTGCCAATCACCCAGGCGCTCAGCATCCAGGGCTTGGCCGGCGGGCGCTTGCAGCAGCCAGACCCGAGTGGCGGTGGCGCTGCGGGCCAGTTCGGCAATCAGCGCAAGGCTGCCGCGATCCGGCGAGCGGCGTGGGTCGCAGGCGATGGCCAGGCGCGCGGGCGGGAAGCGGGTGAGTTGCTCCAGCAGCTTGTTGCGGGATTCACGGCTGTCGAGAATGCCGGCGTCCTTGACACTGGCCGGGAGCTTCGGCGGCCATGGGCGCTGGTCGTCCAGCTCGATGGCCACCAGCAGGGCGCCGTTGCTTTCCATTTCACTGACGCCGCCGGTCACGTGGTGCAATTGTTCGGGCGCCGCATCATTGACCCCAAGCCGTTCGCTGCTGGGCATCAGCCGTTCACGCAGTTGGCTGTAGCCGGGCAGGTTAAGGTCGAGGCTCAAGGCGGCGCGCCCACGTTTCCAACGCCACAGGCACAGCAACGCAAGGATCAGCTGCGGCAGGATGCCGTACACCAGCAGCACGCCCACCAGCCAGGCGGCCCAGGCCTGGCGGGCGCTTTCGATATTCAAGGCGGCATCGCCACTGGCGCGGATCATCTCGACAGTGGGCACGTTGAAGCCGAGCAAGGCGGGCAGGGCGCCAAGGGTTTGGGTCACGGCGACAAAGGTATCGGCCCGCAGGATGGTGGTTTCCCACACAAAGCCGTAGCGCCGGGTGGCCAACAGCGTCAGCAGGATCACCATGGCGCTGAGCAGGGCCAGCAGCCACAGGCTGTTGACCAGCACACCGACGGCCCAGCGATTGAGCTTGCGCCGTTGCAGCAACAGCAGCAGGGCGGGCGCCAGTTGCGCGGCCTTGGCGTCGCGGGCGAGTTTTTCGCTGAGCCATAACCACAGGCGGCCAAGACTGGCGCCGTGTTCACCGGCAAACAGCAGGCCCAGGGCCCAGCTCAACAACAGGATCAGGTTCAAACCCAGCAGGCTGCCCAGGGCCCAGAACACATTAACCGGCGCCAACCCGTTGCCCAGCGCGGCAAACGCCAGGCCGGCGCCGCTGATAATGGCGACTGCCACCAGCAGGATCAGCGCCAGGCGCGCGCCTTGCAGCCAGCGGGTCAGGGCGGCGGTCAGGCCATCGCGTTCGGCCAGCCACAGCGCGCGGTTTTGAATGCGCGTGGGCAAATCGCCGCCGGCGCTGCGGGCCAGGCGATTGGCTTCCTGGTCTTCCAGGGCGCCCGCGTGTTCCTCGCGCAGGCGCACGGTCTCGGTCAGCCAGAGTGTTTGCAGGGGGGTCAGAGCTGTCACGCGCCGTCCTGTTGAGCCAGTGAATCTGGAGCATAACCGCTGGAACGCCGGTTGGGGTATGCCGCGCGCGGCTCTGGTATTCTCGTCGCCATGAAAAAAACTCTCCCTTTAAGCCTGATCGCAGCCCTCGGTGAAAACCGTGTGATCGGCGTCGACAACAGCATGCCCTGGCATTTGCCGGGGGATTTCAAATATTTCAAGGCCACCACCTTGGGCAAGCCGATCATCATGGGGCGCAAGACCTGGGATTCCCTGGGGCGACCGTTGCCGGGCCGGTTGAACATTGTGGTCAGCCGTCAGACCGATCTGGCGCTGGAAGGTGCGGAAGTTTTTCCGTCACTGGACGCGGCCGTGGAGCGGGCTGAGGAATGGGCCAAGGCGCAGGGCGTGGATGAGCTGATGCTGATCGGCGGCGCGCAGTTGTATGCCCAGGGGCTGGAGCAGGCGGATCGTCTGTATTTGACGCGGGTGGCGTTGAGCCCGGACGGGGATGCGTGGTTTCCCGAGTTTGATTTGAACCAGTGGAAGCTGGTGTCGAATGTCGAGAATGCGGCTGAGGGTGACAAGCCGGCGTACAACTTCGAAGTCTGGGAAAAAGCCTAAGAGCATCGCAGGCAAGCCAGCTCCCACAGTTGACCGAGTATTACTGAAAAAACCGGTTCAATGTGGGAGCTGGCTTGCCTGCGATAGCGGTCTGTCAGGCCTGCGCCAATTCCGCATGCTCATCGGCATTGAGCAGTTCTTTATCCGTCTGCTGCATGATCTGGCTGGTAATCGCCCCGGCCGTCATCGAACCGTTCACGTTCAACGCGGTACGGCCCATGTCGATCAGCGGCTCAACCGAAATCAGCAGCGCCACCAGTGACACCGGCAAGCCCATCGCCGGCAGCACGATCAGCGCGGCAAACGTCGCACCGCCGCCCACGCCCGCCACACCGGCCGAACTCAAGGTCACAATCGCCACCAGGGTCGCGATCCACAGCGGGTCCAGCGGGTTGATACCCACGGTCGGCGCAACCATCACCGCCAGCATCGCCGGATAAAGGCCGGCACAACCGTTCTGGCCAATCGTTGCGCCAAACGAGGCGGCAAAACCGGCGATGGACTGCGGGATCCCCAAACGACGGGTCTGCGCTTCAATGCTCAGCGGGATGCTCGCGGCGCTGGAGCGGCTGGTGAAGGCAAACGTCAGTACCGGCCAGACCTTGCGGAAGAACCGCAGCGGGTTGATCCCGGCCAGCGACAGCAGCAGGCCGTGCACCACAAACATCAGGCCCAGGGCCAGGTACGACACCACCACAAAACTGCCGAGCTTGATGATGTCTTGCAGGTTGGAACTGGCGACCACTTTGGTCATCAGCGCCAATACGCCGTACGGGGTCAGCTTCATCACCAGGCGCACCAGGCGCATCACCCAGGCTTGCAGGGTGTCGATGGCGTTGAGGACTTTCTGGCCTTTTTCCACGTCATCCTTGAGCAGTTGCAGCGCGGCAACCCCAAGGAATGCAGCGAAGATCACCACACTGATGATCGACGTCGGCTTGGCCCGGGCCAGGTCGGCGAACGGGTTCTGCGGGATGAACGACAGCAGCAGTTGCGGGATATTCAGGTCGGCGACCTTGCCCGCGTAATCACTCTGGATCACTTGCAGGCGCGCCATTTCCTGGGTGCCGGCCACCAGGCCTTCGGCGGTGAGGCCGAACAGGTTGGTCAGGCCGATACCGATCAGCGCCGCGATTGCCGTGGTGAACAGCAGCGTGCCGATGGTCAGGAAGCTGATCTTGCCCAGGGACGAGGCGTTATGCAGACGGGCCACGGCGCTGAGGATCGAGGCGAACACCAGCGGGATCACGATCATTTGCAGCAACTGCACGTAACCGTTGCCGACCAGGTCGAACCAGCCGATCGAGGCCTTGAGCACCGGGTTGCCGGCACCGTAGATCGCGTGCAGCACCACACCGAAGATCACGCCGAGGACCAACGCAAACAACACCTTCTTGGCGAGGCTCCAGTTGGTTCGGCGGGTTTGTGCCAGGCCCAGCAGCAGGGCCACGAACACCAGTAAGTTGAGAATCAGGGGCAGATTCATTGAAGCTCCGTTGAGAAGGCAGCCAATCGCAGGAGCCTGCGATTGCGAACCGGCAAGCCTAACAGCTTGAAATATATTGATTTAATAACGTTATCGCATGGCGACTGTCGTTTTTGGAATAAGTAAATGGCGCCCAGGCGTACGCGGGTGGCGCGATCACGACGAAAGCGGTCGCGCTCGGGCGATAACTGTCATACAGATTTGTTAGCGTCGATGTCTTTCACTCAGGGAGAAAACGCACATGAAGCTAGCGCCGAAACTGTTTGCCGCCGCGCTGTGCCTGGGCCTCGCGAGCCAGGCCTTTGCCGCCACCGAGTTGAAACACTGGCCGGCGGCTGCCGCCAAGCAACTGGACGCGATGATTGCCGCCAATGCCAACAAGGGCAACTTCGCGGTGTTCGACATGGACAACACCAGTTACCGCTACGACCTTGAAGAGTCGTTGCTGCCGTACCTGGAAAACAAGGGCCTGATTACCCGCGACACCATGGACCCTTCCCTGAAGCTGATCCCGTTCAAAGACACCGCCGACCACAAGGAAAGCCTCTTCAGCTACTACTACCGCCTCTGCGAAGTCGACGACATGGTCTGCTACCCGTGGGTCGCGCAGATTTTCTCCGGCTTCACCCTCAAGGAACTCAAGGGCTACGTCGACGAGATGATGGCGTCGGGCAAGCCGGTGCCGGTCACCTATTACGACGGTGACGTGGTCAAGAACATGGAAGTGCAGCCGCCGAAGGTCTTCACCGGCCAGGCTGAGCTGTTCAACAAGCTGATGGAAAACGGCATCGAGGTCTACGTGATGACCGCCGCGTCCGAGGAACTGGTGCGCATGGTCGCGGCCGATCCGAAGTACGGCTACAACGTCAAACCCGAGAACGTCATCGGCGTGAGCACCTTGCTCAAGGACCGCAAGACCGGCGAGCTGACCACCGCCCGCAAGCAGATTGCCGCCGGCAAGTATGACGAGAAGGCCAACCTCGGCTTGGAGCTGACCCCGTACCTGTGGACCCCGGCCACCTGGATGGCCGGCAAGCACGCGGCGATCCTGACCTATATCGACGAGTGGAAAAAACCGGTGATCGTCGGTGGCGACACGCCGACCAGTGACGGCTACATGCTGTTCCATGACGTGGACGTGGCCAAGGGCGGCATCCACCTGTGGATCAACCGCAAGGACAAATACATGACCCAGTTGAACGGCATGATGGCCAAGCACGCTGCGGCCCAGGCCAAGGAAGGGTTGCCGGTGACGGCGGATAAAAACTGGGTGATCGTCAAGCCGGACGAGATTCAGTAAGTACGGCTGGACTCGGTCAAAAATGTGGGAGCGGGCTTGCTCGCGAAGGCGGTGGATCAGCTAGCTTATTCAGTAACTGGCACACCGCAATTCGCGAGCAAGCCCGCTCCCACAGTTGATCTTCTTTGTTTGGGGAATTATCTCCAGACAAAAAAATGCCCCGCACCTGGCGGGGCTTTTTTATGGGCGAGGTTTACAGCCCGTCGAGCATCGCCTTGTTACGCACAGCACCCTTGTCGGCACTGGTGGCCAGCAGGGCGTAAGCCTTCAAGGCGGTGGTGACTTTGCGCGGACGCTTCTCCACCGGCTTCCAGCCTTTCTTGTCCTGCTCGATGCGGCGTGCCGCCAGTTCTTCATCGCTGATCAACAGGTTGATCGAGCGGTTCGGAATGTCGATCAGCACCTTGTCGCCATCCTGCACCAGGCCGATGGCGCCGCCCGCAGCAGCTTCCGGCGAAGCGTGGCCGATGGACAGGCCCGAAGTACCGCCCGAGAAGCGGCCGTCGGTGAGCAAGGCGCAGGCTTTGCCCAGGCCCTTGGATTTCAGGTACGACGTCGGGTACAGCATCTCTTGCATGCCCGGGCCGCCTTTCGGGCCTTCGTAACGGATGATGACGATGTCGCCTTCCTTCACTTCGTCAGCGAGGATGCCGCGTACCGAGCTGTCCTGGCTTTCGTAGATCTTGGCGCGGCCTTCGAACACGTGGATCGACTCGTCGACACCGGCGGTTTTCACGACGCAGCCATCCAGCGCGATGTTGCCGTACAGCACGGCCAGGCCGCCCTCTTTCGAATAGGCATGCTCGACACTGCGGATGCAGCCGTTTTCACGGTCGTCGTCGAGGGTTTCCCAACGGGTCGACTGGCTGAACGCGGTCTGCGTCGGGATGCCGGCCGGGCCGGCCTTGAAGAAGTGATGCACGGCTTCGTCAGTGGTTTGGGTGATGTCCCACTTGGCGATGCCTTCGGCCAGGGATTTGCTGTGCACGGTCGGCAGGTCGGTGTGCAACAGGCCGCCACGGGCCAGGGAGCCGAGGATCGAGAAGATCCCGCCGGCGCGGTGCACGTCTTCCATGTGGTACTTCTGGATGTTCGGCGCGACTTTGCACAGTTGCGGCACGTGGCGGGACAGGCGGTCGATGTCCCGCAGGTCGAAGTCGATCTCGGCTTCCTGGGCGGCGGCCAGCAAGTGCAGGATGGTGTTGGTGGAACCGCCCATGGCGATGTCCAGGGTCATGGCGTTTTCGAACGCCTTGAAGTTGGCGATGTTGCGCGGCAACACCGACTCATCGTTCTCGGTGTAGTAACGCTTGCACAGCTCGACGATGGTGCGGCCGGCCTGCAGGAACAGTTGCTCGCGGTCGCTGTGGGTGGCCAGTGTCGAGCCGTTGCCCGGCAAGGCGAGCCCTAAGGCTTCCACCAGGCAGTTCATCGAGTTGGCGGTGAACATGCCGGAGCACGAACCGCAGGTAGGGCAGGCGCTGCGCTCGTATTCCGCAACCTTCTCGTCAGAAGCGCTGGAATCGGCGGCGATGACCATGGCGTCCACCAGGTCGAGGCCGTGGGAGGCGAGCTTGGTCTTGCCGGCTTCCATCGGGCCGCCGGAGACGAAGATCACCGGGATGTTCAGGCGCAGGGCGGCCATCAGCATGCCGGGGGTGATCTTGTCGCAGTTGGAGATGCACACGATGGCGTCGGCGCAGTGGGCGTTGACCATGTACTCCACGGAGTCGGCGATGATCTCGCGGCTCGGCAGGGAATACAGCATGCCGTCATGGCCCATGGCGATGCCGTCATCCACGGCGATGGTGTTGAATTCTTTCGCTACACCGCCGGCGCGTTCGATCTCGCGGGCGACCAGTTGGCCCAGGTCCTTGAGGTGGACGTGGCCGGGTACGAACTGGGTGAACGAGTTGGCAATCGCGATGATCGGCTTCTTGAAGTCGTCATCTTTCATCCCCGTGGCGCGCCACAGTGCGCGGGCGCCGGCCATGTTGCGGCCGTGGGTGGATGTTTTCGAGCGGTAATCAGGCATTGGAGCACTCCGGGCGGCTAATCAAGTACTAAAGGGGAGTGAGCTTCTAATTGACGACTGGAACACCCGATAAATGGCCGTGTGTCCGGAAGTTGCCACTCGCGTCGCGGGATCGCCGCTTGCTTGGGCCTCGAGCTCATAAACCCGCCGGGGGATGACTGGCGATGAATAGGTCCGATTCTACACCGCTGGCGGCCGGAGGGAATGGCCGTCTACCTGTAGGAGCGAGCTTGCTCGCGAAAAACGTCAACGGTAACGCAGCGCTATCAGGTGGTCCGTGTCGTCTGTTGGTTTTTCGCGAGCAAGCTCGCTCCTACAGGGTTGCGTGTTTCACAGCCACATGGCGTCCCAGAGCGGATAGTCGCCGATACGCTCAACCAGCCCTGCTCTTAATGGATTGGCGACGATGTATCGAGCTGTTGCTTTCAGGTCATCTTCCCGGCGTAGCGCCCGATCAAAGTAGCCCTTTTGCCAAAGTGTCCCGTGGCAACTCCTCGCTTTGTTAATGGCGTGGGCACTTCGCGACTTGGTAATCCGCATCAGTCTCGGCAAATCGCCGTTGTGCAATTCCACCAGCCAATGGAAATGGTCCGGCATCACGACCCAGGCCAGTGAGGTCGCCTCGCCGTCGTCCTGAGCCTTTCTGAATTCGCGAACAAGCAGGCGACCAATGCGCCAGTCCTGGAAGACCAGCTGTCGTTGATGGGTGACGGCGGTGAGCAGGTAAATGCGGCCGGATTCCGAATAGCGGCCTTTACGCAGCCGATGGGCGTTTTGCTGGGTGGACATTCCTTCGTCCTCTTCGTGTGGGTAGAAGAGAGACGGTAGGAGGCAACAGTGTCTATTGGCGTTTAAACACTGGTTCTGAATATGTCATGCCTTCTGTAGGAGCGAGCTTGCTCGCGAAGAACGTCAACGATAACGCAGCGCTATCAGGTGGCCCGTGTCGCCTATATGTTTTTCGCGAGCAAGCTCGCTCCTACAGTGGGAGTGGGAGAGCGTTAGCGTCCGACTCTGATGTTCGTCACTACGCCCCAAACGCTGAGCACGATGAAGCTGATGGCGATGGTCATCAGCAAGTTGTCTCCGGCTTGGGCGAGCGCGGCGCTGCTGACGGCGGCGGTGATGAACATGATGCTGTTGCCGGCCGACGCGGCGGTGCCGGCGCTGCTGGAGAACAGCAACATGGCCGCGGAAATCGCGGCGGGGCGAACCAGGGTCACGGCCAGGGCGCTGATCAGCATCGGGATCAGCAGGGTTATGGTGGTCATGGCCTCATAGCTGATCACCAGCGTCAGCAATACGCCTGCGATCCCCAGCAGGCCCAGCCCGAGGTTGATTTGTCGCGTGAGGGAGATATGTTTCTGCAGTGCAGTTGCTGCAACGCCGCCCAGCAGGTAGGCAACGCCATACACCATCAGCACTACCGCGTACTGGTATTCGGACAGCTTCAACTCATCCATGAAAATCAGCGGTGTCACGCTGATCAAGGCGAAGTAACACGCGAATACCAACGCGGCGATCCACCAGTAACGGATGAAGTCCCGGTTGCTTGCGATGGATTTCAGCGTGGCGATGATCGAAACAGGGGCTCTTTCAGGGCTGGCCGCCTTGGACGGCAATATCAGCCAGGCATGGATAAACATGCCTAGCGCCATCACCGCAAATCCATAAAAGCTGCCCTGCCAATCAAATGTGGTTTGCAGCCAGGAGCCGAGCAGCGGCGACAGCGCAACGAACGATCCGCTCAGGGTCATGTAGTAGATGCGGATGCGGGCGCGATCCTGCTCTTCGAAAAGGTCTTCAACCAGCGCATGGCCGAGCACAAAAAAGCCACAGCCGATGGCCTGGACGGCGCGAAACAGCAGGAAACTCGGGTAATTCGCCGCCAGTGCGCAGCCGATCGAGCCTAGGGTGGAAACCACGATGCACCCCAGCAGCACTTCCTTGCGCCCGAATTTATCTGAAAGCGGGCCGGCGATCAGTTGGGAAATCGCAAAGACCAGAGTGAACAGGCTGATGGATAAGGCGACCTCAGCAGTTGAGGTATCGAACTTCGCGGCCAGGGCTGGAAAGGAGGGCAGCAGGATATTGATCGGGAAGAAGCTGATCAGCGAGATGCAGGTGATGAGGATGAAGCGCGAGCGTTGTTGGCGTTTTAAGTCGCCATGGGGTGGCGAATAAGAGGACTCAGACATTGTTTTTATTTTCCGGAGTAAAACCAGAAACCGATACTAGTCTGCGAAACGGGGAATTCAATCAAAAGTGTTGTGGGAGGCCAAGCCCATGATGGTGTGTGTTGCCGCTGTAGGAGCGAGCTTGCTCGCGAAGAACGTCAACGATAACGCAGCGCTATCAGGTAGCCCGTGTTGTCTATTCGTCTTTCGCGAGCAAGCTCGCTCCTACAGTTGATCCGGTTCCAATTGGGCGTTAGCTATTCGGCAACAACCGGCAAGTAATGCTCTTGATATACCGGGTCTCGGCAATCGCCGGGTGCACCGGGTGGTCCGGGCCCTGGCCGCCGCGTTCCAGCATCTGGATGTTGCGATCCAGGTGACGGGCGCTGGTCAGCAGGATGTTTTGCAGGTCGTCTTCCGGCAAGTGCATCGAGCACGAAGCGCTGACCAGGATGCCGTCCTTGCTGAGCAGGCGCATGGCTTGCTCGTTCAGGCGGCGGTAGGCGCCTTCGCCGTTCTTCATGTCTTTCTTGCGCTTGATGAAGGCAGGCGGGTCGGCCACGATCACGTCGAAACGCTCTTCGCTGGCTTTCAGCTCTTTGAGGGCTTCGAACACGTCGCCTTCGATGCAGGTCATTTTCTCGGCAACGCCGTTCAGTGCCGCGTTGCGCTCCACGCCGTCGAGGGCGAAGGCGGAGGCGTCGACGCAGAACACTTCACTGGCACCGAAGGCGGCCGCTTGCACGCCCCAGCCGCCGATGTAGCTGTACAGGTCGAGTACGCGTTTGCCTTTGGCATACGGAGCCATGCGGGCGCGGTTCATGCGGTGGTCGTAGAACCAGCCGGTCTTCTGGCCCTGGATCACCGGCGCTTCGAACTTCACGCCGTTTTCTTCGAGGGCAACCCACTCCGGCACCAGGCCGAACACGGTTTCGACGTAGCGGTTGAGGCCTTCGGCATCACGCGCGGCGGAGTCGTTCTTGAACAGGATGCCGCTTGGCTTGAGCACTTGGGTCAGTGCGGCAATCACGTCTTCCTTGTGGGCTTCCATGGTCGCCGAAGCGATCTGCACCACCAGGATGTCGCCGAAACGGTCGACCACCAGGCCTGGCAACAAGTCGGAATCGCCGTACACCAGGCGGTAGAACGGCTTGTCGAACAGGCGGTCACGCAGGGACAGGGCGACGTTGATGCGGTGTACCAGCAGCGACTTGTCCAGCGGCAACTTGATGTCGCGGGACAGCAGGCGGGCGCAGATCAGGTTGTTCGGGCTCATGGCCACGATGCCGAGGGGCTTGCCGCCGGCTGCTTCCAGGATCGCCTGGTCGCCTGCCTGGAAGCCGTGAAGAGGTGTGGCGGCCACATCGATTTCGTTGCTGTAGACCCACAGGTGGCCGTTGCGCAAACGACGATCGGCGTTGGCTTTGAGACGCAGGCTTGGCAGGGACATGACGTCGCTCCGGAAAAAAGAGCGGGAGTATACCGTGTTGTGCAGTACTTGGCGGCGCCGCCGGACATGTGGGAGCGGGCTTGCTCGCGAAAGCGGAGGATCAGTAAACCCATTCGGTGGCTGACACACCGCTTTCGCGAGCAAGCCCGCTCCCACATTCGGTCCGGTTTCAGTTCGGGTTTTTGAGGTGTCAGCCTGGTTGCCATAAAGGTTAGAATCGCCGCCTAGTCCAGAGTGTGCCCCCTATGTCCCAAGAGCTATCCGCCGAACAGATCCAACAGAGCCTCCAAGGCATCAGTGTGCCGCCTCAACCGCAAATCATGGTGGATTTGCAGATGGAGCAGTACATGCCCGATCCGGACCTGGAAGTGATCGCTCGGTTGATCGCCCAGGACCCGGGCCTCTCCGGCTCGCTGCTGAAGATCGTCAATTCGCCGTATTACGGTCTGAGCAACAAGATCGTCTCGATACAGCGCGCGGTGAACCTGCTGGGCAGCCGCTCCATCGTCAACCTGATCAACGCGCAGTCGATCAAGGGCGAGATGAGCGACGACACCATCGTCACCCTCAACCGTTTCTGGGACACCGCCCAGGACGTGGCCATGACCTGCCTGGCCCTGGCCAAGCGCACCGGCAGCCAGGCGGTCGATGAAGCCTACGCATTGGGGCTGTTCCACGATTGTGGCGTGCCGTTGATGCTCAAGCGTTTCCCGAACTACATGAGTGTGCTGGAAGAGGCCTATGCCAACGCCGGCCCGGAGTGCCGTGTGGTCGACACCGAGAACCAGGCGTTCAACACCAACCATGCCGTGGTGGGTTACTACACCGCCAAATCCTGGCGCCTGCCGGAACATGTGACCGATGCCATCGCCAATCACCACAATGCCCTGGCGATTTTCAGCGACGAGTCCAACCAGAAGCCGCAGCTGAAAAACCTGCTGGCGATCCTGAAGATGGCCGAGCACATTTGTGCGTCGTACCGCGTGCTGGGCAACCAGGTGGATGACCATGAGTGGAACGCCATCGGCCCGCTGGTGCTGGACCATATCGGCCTGTCGGACTACGACTTCGAGAGCTTGAAGTTGTCGATCCGCGAGCTGGGCGCGCACTAACCCTTTTTCCAAGAGGTACACATGCCCGAGTTACCGGAAGTCGAAACCACCCGGCGCGGAATTGCGCCGCACCTGGAAGGCCAGCGGGTCAGCCGTGTGGTGGTGCGTGAGCGGCGCCTGCGCTGGCCGATCCCGGAAGACCTGGATGTGCGGCTGTCCGGGCAACGCATCGTGCTGGTGGAGCGGCGGGCCAAGTATTTGTTGATCAATGCCGAGGTCGGCACGCTGATCAGCCACTTGGGGATGTCGGGCAACCTGCGCCTGGTGGAAGCCGGCAGCCCGGCGGCCAAGCATGAGCATGTGGATATAGAACTGGAGTCGGGCCTGGCCCTGCGCTACACCGACCCGCGACGCTTTGGCGCGATGCTCTGGAGCCTCGACCCGCTGAACCACGAGCTGCTGATCCGCCTGGGGCCGGAGCCGTTGACCGACCTGTTCGACGGCGAGCGGCTATTCCAGCTGTCCCGTGGACGCTCGATGGCGGTGAAGCCGTTCATCATGGACAACGCGGTGGTGGTGGGCGTGGGCAATATCTATGCGACGGAAGCGCTGTTTGCCGCCGGGATTGATCCGCGTCGGGAAGCCAAGGGCATTTCCCGTGGGCGTTACCTGAAGCTGGCGATCGAGATCAAGCGCATCCTGGCGGCGGCCATCGAGCGCGGCGGCACCACGTTGCGGGACTTTATCGGCGGCGACGGGCAGCCGGGGTATTTCCAGCAGGAATTGTTCGTCTATGGCCGTGGTGGCGAGGCGTGCAAGGTCTGTGGGACTGAGTTGCGCAACGTGATGCTGGGGCAGCGGGCGAGTGTGTTTTGCCCGAAGTGTCAGAGCTGACAATTTGTGGTGCTGCTGATGGCCTATTCGCGAGCAAGCCCGCTCCCACATTCGACTGCATTCCAAAGGTGGAACTCGGTCGAATGTGGGAGCGGGCTTGCTCGCGAAGGGGCTTAATGAAGCGCCAAGGGACTTAGGCCTTCCCGGTAATCAACCGGTACTTCTCCATCAGTTGCTCTTCCGTTTCCGGATGAGCCTCGTCCAGCGGAATGCAATCCACCGGGCAAACCTGCTGGCACTGGGGTTCGTCGTAGTGGCCGACACACTGGGTGCACAGGTTGGGGTCGATCACATAGATCTCTTCACCCTGGGAAATGGCAGCGTTCGGGCACTCGGGTTCGCAGACGTCGCAGTTGATGCAATCGTCGGTGATGATCAGGGACATGGAAACTCCTGCCAGGGCTGTCAGCCAAGGCATCTGAAAACTAATGCGCGCAATTGTGCCGCATTGGCGCCCGCAGTGCGAGTCACAGCGATGGACAGTAGGAGCCGGCTTGCCGGCGATGGCGATGGGTCAGTTGCACCGTGGCGCCTGGATCGCTGGCAAGCCAGCTCCTGCAGTCCGGGATTATTTCTTGAATCGCAGGGTGAGAGCATCCGCCACAGCCGGGTGCACGAACTTGGTGATATCCCCGCCCAACGCCGCGATTTCCCGGACCAACGTCGAGGAAATGAACGAATAACGTTCCGAAGGCGTAAGAAACAGGCTTTCCACGTCCGGCGCCAGTTGGCGGTTCATGTTGGCCAGCTGGAATTCGTATTCGAAATCCGACACCGCCCGCAGGCCGCGCAGGAACACATTGGCGTTCTGTTCCTTGGCGAAGTGCGCCAGCAGCGTCGAGAAGCCGACCACTTCAACGTTGGGCAGATGCTTGGTGACCTCACGGGCCAGCTCCACGCGCTGTTCCAGGGGAAACAGCGGGTTTTTCTTGGGGCTGGCAGCGACCGCGATAATCACATGGTCGAACAAGCGCGAGGCGCGTTCGACCAGATCGCCATGGCCCTTGGTGATTGGGTCGAAGGTACCTGGGTACAACACTCGGTTCATCGCGTCGTCCTGGCGGAGTCCGTTGGGGAACCGGATGGTATCGCAGCCATCCCGGTCGGCCAAGTCAACTTATTCAGAAGAAAGCACTATAGACACCGCGAATACCCGGTTTTTTCAGGCCGTTTTCAGACGTTCGGCCAATGCCGTCGCCAGTTGCGCCGTCAATCCATACACCGATAACTGCGGGTTAGCGCCAATGCTGGTGGGGAATAGCGAGCCATCGTGGATCGACAAGTTGCGCAGTTGATGATGGCGCCCAAGGCTGTCGGCCACGGCGTTTTTCGGTTCTTCCCCCATCGCGCAACCGCCCATTACATGAGCGCTGCCGAGCCGGGTTCGGTGCAATTCGAGGTTCAACCCGTCGATCATGCTGCGGGCTTCAGCCAAGGTGTTCACGTAGCGCGCATCGCCGTGCAGCGGCATCACCGACTTGGCGCCGCCGGCAAACTGAATCTCCGCCATGCTGTGGAATGCCCGGCGCAGGCCGTCCCAGGCGTAGGGCGAAACCTGATAATCGAGCACCGGGGTGCCATCGCCGCGTAATTCGACTGTGCCACCCGGGCTGTCGGGGTGGAAGCCGTCCCGCAGCAGCGCCAGCATGGCGTGGGTTTTCGGCAGTTGACCCATGTCCAGCGCGTTCTGCGTGCCGTAGCCGCCGAGCAAGGTGCTGGCCAGGCCCGGATGCAGTGGCGGTACTTCGAGCTTGTAGGACATTTTGCCGGTAGTGCCGTCCTGCCATTGGAAGTGATCGGAATAAATCGACTGCGGCGCGCCGTAGAACGGGTTGATCACCTCGTCGAACAACCCTGCGGAAAAATTCACCAGGTGTAAAAAGGTTCGCTTGCCCAGTCGCGAGTGGGGATCGGGTGCGTCCGAGCGCAGCAGCAGCGCCGGGCTGTTGATGCCGCCGCCGGCCAGTACGTAATGCTTGGCTTTGACTGTGATCTTGCGGCCGGTGGGTGCCACGCAAAACTGATCCATGGCCACGCATTCGAGGCTGGTGATGGTGTCGCCGCTGAACTTCAGGCGTTCGGCGCGGGCCAGGTACAGCAGCTCGCCGCCTTTCTCCAGGGTGGACGGAATGGTGGTCACCAGCATTGATTGCTTGGCGTTGACCGGGCAACCCATGCCGCAATACCCCAGGTTGAAACAGCCGCGCACATTGCGCGGGATCACGTGCCAGCTGTAGCCAAGCTTTTCGCAGCCCTTGCGGATCACGTCATTGTTGGCATTCGGTGGCATGGCCCAAGGCGCGATGCCCAGGCGTTGTTCCATTTTTTCGAACCAGGGCGCCATTTCGGCGCTGCTGTGGCCCTTGACCGCGTACTCGCTGGCCCAGTGGGCGAGGGTCGGGTCCGGGGTGCGGAAGCTGGAGGTCCAGTTGATCAGCGTGGTGCCGCCGACCGCGCGGCCCTGCAGGATGGTGATAGCGCCGTCCTTGCTCATGCGCCCGATGCCTTCCTGGTAGAGGCTGGCGTAGGCCTCGTCTTCCAGCAGCTTGAAGTCGTTGCTGGTCTTCAGCGGGCCTTCTTCGATCAGCAGCACCTTGTAGCCGGCGGCGCTGAGGATTTCGGCGGTGGTGCCGCCGCCGGCGCCGCTGCCGATGATTGCGACGTCGGCTTCCAGGGTCAGGTCCTGGTCGAGGGCGGCGCCATTGTGGGTCTTCCAGCCGCGGGCCATGCCATCGCGGAACAGATCAGGTACGGGCATCAGGGTCGTCTCTTGTTTTTATCGGGATGCGAATCAGATTTTCGGTGGGCCGGGGTAGCCGCAATGCGCCCAGGACTCGGGGCGGAAATACCAGGCCATGATCACCAGCTTGAGCAACGAGCCCTGGCCCATGCGCAGCAGGTTCAGGTAGCTGTTTTCCCAACGGTGCAGGAAGTTGCGGATCTGTTCGCCGCTGGCGTTTTCCCAGCTGCCCCACACCCCGGTCAGCGGCCCACGGGTGACGGCCATGCCCAATACGTCGAACAGTTGCTGGGTCAGCTTGAACATCTCGGGCGACAGGTGTTGCAGGCTGAAGTCGAGCTTTTTCAGGGTGTCGTCGATGCCGGCCACCACTACCTCGGCGCTGGCCACGCCCTCCAGCAGCACCGGAATCACTGCCCGCAAAAACGGCAGGTCACTGCTGCGCAACATCGCAAAGCCGCTGGCCGGGGTGCTGCTGGAGCAGCCGCTGAGGCTGGCGCCCAGCCCGGCGGTGGCCAGGAAGGCGCTGGCGCACAGGCCGAGTTTCAAGACGCCGCGCCGTGACAGCGCGGGTGATTCAGTCAGGCTAGGGTTCATTCTTATTGTTATCCCGGTGATGGGTTTGTTAGCGGACGAACAGCTTCTGGATCAACTTCTGGATGGATTTGCCATAGGGCGGGTAAATCAGCTTGGCCGCGTTCAGGCGTTGCTTGATCAGCACGCCCTTGGCCTTGCTGAAGGTCAGGAAACCTTCATGGCCGTGGTAATGGCCCATGCCCGACGGGCCGATGCCGCCGAAGGGCATGTCGTCCTGGGCTACGTGCAGCAACGTGTCGTTCAGGCACACGCCGCCGGAATGGGTTTCGTGCAGTACGCGGTTCTGTTCCGCCTTGTTGTAGCCGAAGTAATACAGCGCCAGTGGGCGAGGGCGCTGATTGATGTAGGCAAAGGCCTGGTCGAGGCCGCGATACGGCACGATCGGCAGCACCGGGCCGAAGATTTCGTCCTGCATCACGGTCATCTCGTCGCTGACATTCAGCAGCAGGCTGTGGGCCATGCGGCGGTCCTGGCCCTGGTCGTACAGCGGGACCAGGGTGGCACCCTTGTCGGTGGCGTCTTTCACGTAGCCGTTGAGCCGGGCCAACTGTCGTTCGTTGATGATGGCGGTGTAGTCCGGGTTGTCGGCCAGGGTCGGATAGAACCCGCGGACCGCCTTGCTGTAGGCCTCGACGAAGCCGTCTACACGGTCTTCCGGCACCAGCACATAGTCCGGCGCCACGCAGGTTTGCCCGGCATTCAGCGCCTTGCCGAAGGCGATGCGTTCGGCGGCGTCCTTGAGCGGCACGTCGGCGGAAACAATCGCCGGTGATTTGCCGCCCAGTTCCAGGGTGACCGGAGTCAGGTGTTCGGCCGCCGCGCGCATCACGTGCTTGCCGATGCTGGTGGCGCCGGTGAACAGCAGGTGGTCGAAGCGCAGCTTGGAAAACGCCATGCCCACTTCAGCCTCGCCGAGCACCACGCACACCAGGTCCTCGGGGAAGATCTTCGCCAGCAGCGTCTTGAGCAACTGGCCGGTGGCGGGGGTGGATTCGCTGAGCTTGAGCATCACCCGGTTGCCGGCCGCCAATGCACCCACCAGCGGGCCGATGGCCAGGTACAACGGGTAGTTCCAGGGCACGATCACCCCGACCACACCCAGGGGTTGATAGATGACCTTGGCGGACGCGGGCTGGAAGGCAATGCCTACAGCGCGGCGGGAAGGTTTCATCCAACCCTTGAGGTGTTTGCTGGCGTAGTGAATGCCATGCAGGCTGGGCATCAGTTCGGCGAACAGGGTTTCGTCGGCGCTGCGGTGGCTGAAATCACTGCTGATGGCGTTGATCAGCGCCTGGCGCTCGTCACTCAACAGCTCGCGCAAGGCCTTGAGCCATTGCTGGCGCTGGGCGGCCGGCGGCATCGGGTTGGCGGCGTAGGCTTGGCGCTGGGCGTCGAACAGTTCCTGGAGTTGGTCCAGCGCCTGGGAATCTTGCAGGTAGGCAACGTTGGCAGACATGGCGAAGTTCCCGATTGTTATTGGAATGCTTCAGTTTTTAGAGTCATTGCTCTAAATTGTCAAATAACATTGCACAACGTGCCGATTTATCCGGACAAGGATAGTCCGTAAGATGCCGCCATCACGGGTCTAGAAGTTGATTTCCCATGGCACCACGAGTAAAGACCAGCGAGCGCATTGTGCAAACCAGCCTGGAGCTGTTTAACCAGCAGGGCGAGCGCAGTGTCAGCACCAACCATATCGCTGCCCATATGGAAATTTCCCCGGGCAACCTGTACTACCACTTCCCCAACAAGCAGGCGATTATCGCAGTGCTGTTTCGTGAGTACGAAGCGTTGGTGGACAGCTTCCTGCGCCCGCCCCAGGGCCGTGCGGTGACCGTGGAAGACAAGCGCTTCTACCTGCAGGCGGTGCTGGCCGGCATGTGGCGTTACCGCTTCTTGCACCGCGACCTCGAACACCTGCTGGAAAGCGACCCGGAGCTGGCCACCGGCTATCGGCGGTTCTCCCAGCGTTGCCTGATCCAGGGCGCAGCCATCTACCAGGGTTTTGTCGATGCCGGCATCCTGAACATGGACCCGGTACAAACCGAAGCCCTGACCCTCAACGCTTGGATCATCCTCACCTCATGGGTGCGCTTCCTGTGCACCACCAATGAAAAGTCCACGCACCTGAGCGCTGAGGCCATCAAGCGCGGTGTGTACCAGGTGCTGGTGCTGGAAGCCGGGTTTATCACCCCCAAGGCCAAGGACGCGGTGGATGCACTGTTCAAAGAGTTTTACGTGCCGTTGAATCAGGCGCTGGAAGAAGTGAAGTAGGATGTTTCCCGAACGCTAACCTAGCCACAGGAGTCAGTCATGCCGCTTGCCCAACTGATCAGCCCCCAGCAACTGGCCGAGCGCCAGAAGTCCGGCGGGCTGGTGATCCTCGATTGCCGCTTTGCCCTGGAAGACCCGGACTACGGCCTGTGCAGCTACGCCGAAGGGCATATCGAAGGGGCGCAGTATGCCGACCTGGAGCGCCACCTCAGCGGGCCGATAATCAAGGGCGTGACCGGTCGCCATCCGCTGCCGGCGCCGGATGCGTTTATCCGGCAACTGCGGGCATGGGGCGTTAACGCCGACAGCGATATCGTTTTGTATGACGACGGCCCCGGTGCCTATGCCGCCCGTGCCTGGTGGCTGCTGGCCTGGCTGGGCAAGCGCGACGGCGTGTTCATCCTCGATGGCGGCCTGAAAGCCTGGCACGCGGCGGGCTTCCCGTTGAGCCTGGATGCGCCGGTGATCGAGCCCGGCACCTTCAGCGGCACGCCGGACAACCACTTGCAACTGGACGCCGAACACCTGCAGAAACGCCTTGGCCAGCCCGGCCTGACCCTGATCGACGCCCGCGCCCAGCCGCGTTTTCGTGGTGAAGTGGAGCCGATCGACCCGGTTGCCGGGCATATCCCCGGCGCGCAATGTGCCGCATTCAATGAAAACCTGGGCAGCGACGGCCGTTTCCTGCCGGCGGACCAGCTCAAGCAACGCTTCGCCGCCAAGCTGCAAGACCGCTCGCCGGATGACCTGGTGGCCTACTGCGGCTCGGGCGTGACTGCCTGCCACAACCTGTTTGCGCTGTGCCTGGCGGGTTACCCGTTGGGCAAGTTGTACGCGGGGTCGTGGAGCGAGTGGATCACTGATCCAAAGCGGGAAGTTGCAACAGGCGACTGAGGTCTGCCTGACCCGGTCTGAGCCAAAGTGTGGGAGCTCCCACATTTTTATCGGCGTTGTGTCAGTAGCCACTCCGGGATTCTTCGTTCCAGGTAGTAAGTTGGCTGTTTCAGCGAGCCATCCACAAACCCGACATGCCCGCCCTTGGCCAGCAGTTCGAACTCGGTGCAATCCGACAGTTCGCTGGCCTCGGGCAGGCTGTGGGCGAACACGAACGGGTCGTCCGCGGCCTGGATGATCAGGGTTGGTGTGCGAATGCCCCCGAGGTAGTAGCGGCTGGAGGCGCGGCGGTAGTAGTCCTCGGCACTGAGGAACCCGTGCAGCGGCGCGGTGACGCGGCCGTCAAAGTCCCAGAACGTGCGCATCTTCTCCAGCGAGCCCAGGTCGGCGAGGGTTTTCAGGCCTGCCTCGCGGCCATCCTTGAGAAACCGGCTTTGTTTGACGCGGATATAGGCCAGCATTTCGCGCATGAAATGCTTCTGATAAACCCGAGAAAAGCCCAGGCCAATGCGATCGGCGCACTGATCCAGGCGAAACGGTACCGACACGGCGGCCGCGCCTTGCAGCCCGCAGGCTTCGCCGGTTTCGCCCAAGTACTTGAGCAGCACATTGCCGCCCAGTGAATACCCCACCGCATACAGCGGCGCCAACGGGCGCTTGGCCCGCAGGTGAACGATGGTTTCGGCCAGGTCTTCACTGGCGCCGGAATGGTAGCTGCGGGCAAGCAGGTTGGGTTCGCCGGAGCAGCCACGCCAGTTTAGCGCGACGCTGGCCCAGCCTTGGGTTGCGAGGGCTTTTTGCAGGCCGGCTACATAGGGCGAGTTAGACGAGCCGGTCAGGCCATGCAGGACCAGCACCAACGGGGTGGTTGCCTCATGGGGCCCGTGCCAGTCGAGGTCGAGAAAGTCGCCGTCTGCCAGCCACAGCCGTTCGCGCTGGCGTTCGATGTGCGTGGTTTTGCGCCACAGCGGTCCCCACAGCGTTTGCAGGTGCGGGTTGCCGAGGCCGAAGGCGGGGGAGAAGCGGTCGAGGGGCGGAGTCATGAAATTCTCGGTGCCGAATGGGCTTGCTCCAATCATTGTAGGAGCGAGCTTGCTCGCGAAAAACTCAAGATCACCGCGTTCCCCTGGTTTCCCGCGTCATCGTTAACGATCTTCGCGAGCAAGCTCGCTCCTACACGGTGCGTTGCCACAACGCGTAATACACCCGCCCGGATTTCTGCTCGCGGTGCAGGCGCCACGTGCCCGGCAGGCCGAGTGTGGACGGTGCGGTTTCGCTTTCAGTGTAGATCCAGGCATCCGGCGCCAACCACTGACGCTCTTCCAGCAGCGCACATACAGTCGGCAGCAGGTTCTGGTTGAACGGCGGATCAAGAAACACCACGTCAAACTCACGGGCTTCCTGGGTTTCCAGGTAGCGCAACGCATCAGCCGTCTGCACTTGCCCGGTGGTGCAACGCAGGGTGCCCAGGTGTTCCTTGAGGCTGGCGACCGCCACATTGCTGGCATCCAGCGCCTGGCCCAGCGCCGCGCCACGGGACAGCGACTCCAGGAACAGCGCGCCGCTACCCGCGAACGGGTCCAGCACCTTGGCCCCGGCGATATACGGCGCGAGCCAGTTGAACAGGGTTTCACGCACGCGGTCTGGCGTCGGGCGCAGGCCCACGACATCAGGGAAGCTCAGCTTACGGCTGCCCCACTCTCCGCCGATGATGCGCAGTTGGCCCACACCGTTGTGAACGTTGTGGACAGGTTTTTTGGGACGGGATGGACGGGCCATTAATGCTCCGGAACCCCGAGCGGTTGCTCGGCGGGTTTATCAGTGGGGGGCGGTAGTGGCTTTTGCGCAATCGTCGGGCCGGCGGTCACGATGACCATCTTGTCGGCACTCAAATGTTTGTTCAAAGCAGCTTTGACCTGGTCAACGGTCAGCGCCTGGGATTGTTTCATGAAATCTTCCAGGTAGCTCAGCGGCAGGTTGTAGAAACCCATGGCGCCCAGCTGCCCGACGATATCGGCGTTGCTCGCGGTGGACAGCGGGAAGCTGCCGGCCAGTTCGCGCTTGGCGTCATCGAGTTCTTTCTGTGTCGGGCCGGTCTTGAGGTAGGCGGCGAGTACGTCCTGCACCAATCGCAGCGTGCCGGCGCTCATTTCGGCGCGGGTTTGCAGGTTGATCATGAACGGGCCGCGTACCTGCATCGGCGAGAAACCGGAGTATACGCCGTAGGTCAGGCCGCGTTTCTCGCGCACTTCGCTCATCAAACGGGTGCCGAAGCCACCGCCGCCGAGAATCTGGTTACCCAGGGACAGCGCGGCGTAATCCGGGTCGGCACGGTCGATTCCCAGTTGCGCCAGCAGCAGGGTTGTCTGCTTGGACGGGAACTCGATATGTGTGGTGCCAGCCTTGGGCTCGACCGGTTGGGCGATTTTCGCCAGCGCCGGGCCTTTTGGCAGGGACGCGGAAACCTTGGCGGTCATGGCTTCGGCTTCGGCGCGGGTCAGATCGCCGACTACAGAAATCACTGCGTTGCCGGCGGCGTAGGCCTTGGCGTGGAAGTCCTTCAATTGCGCGAGAGTCACCTTCGGCACGCTCTCGGCGTTGCCTTCGCTCGGATGGGCGTAAGGGTGGTCGCCATAGAGCTGCTTGAACAGCTCGATGCTCGCCAGTTTGCCGGGGTTCTGTTTCTGGTATTCAAAGCCGGCCAGCAGCTGGTTCTTGATCCGCGCCAGAGAGTCTGCCGGGAAGGTCGGCTTGCCGATCACGTCGTCAAACAGTGACAGGGCGGCGTCACGCTTGTCGCTGGCGCTCAGGCTGCGCAGGGAAACCAGCGCCATGTCGCGGTAGGCGCCATTGCTGAAATCGGCACCCAGGCCGTCGAAACCGGCGGCAATCTGGCTGACGTCCTTGCCCGGCACGCCTTCGTTGAGCATTGCGTTGGTCAACAGTGCCAGGCCTGGCGTTGCGCCGTCCTGGCTGCTGCCGGCGGCGAACAGGATGCGCATGTCGAACATCGGCAGTTCATGGGCTTCGACGAACAGCACCTTGGCGCCTTCGGCGGTGGTCCAGGTTTGCACGTCGAGCTTGCGGTTGGTCGGTGCCTTGTCGTCCATCTCGGCCAGGGATTGCAGCTTGTTGGCGGACTTGGCCTGCTCCAGCGCCTGGCTGGCGACGGATTCGCTGGGGCGCAGCAAGTACACCGCGCAGGCAGCAGCCAAAGTCACCACGATCAGGCCGGGCAGCACCAGGCGGTTGTTTTTACGTTCACTCATGAGCGGTCTCCTCAGGCAAGACATGGGCGACGCTGAGACGTTCGCGGGTGAAATAGGTGCGTGCAGCTTTCTGGATATCTTCGGCGGTGACGCTTTGCAGCTCGGCCAGCTCGGTGTCCATGAGTTTCCAGGACAGGCCCACCGTCTCCAGGGAGCCGATGGCAGTGGCCTGGCTGGTGATCGAGTCGCGCTGGTAAACCACGCCGGCGATGACCTGGGCGCGGATACGCTCCAGTTCTTCAGCGCTCGGTGGCTTGGCCTTCAGCTCATCCAGCAGGCGCCACAGGCCGGCTTCAGCCTGGGCCACGGTCTTTTTCTTTTGCAGGTTCGGTGTGGCAGTCAGGGTGAACAGGCTGTCACCGCGGGTGTAGGCGTCGTAGCTCGACGAACCGCCGGACACCAGCTCTTCGCCGCGCTCCAGTTGTGTCGAGATGCGCGCGCTGTAGCCGCCGTCCAGCAGGGCCGAGATCAGGCGCAGGGCGTTGACCGAGCGTTTGTCTTCAGCGGTGGCCAGGCTCGGCACGTTGAAACCAAGGATCACGCTCGGCAGTTTGGTCTGTACATGCATAGTCAGCAGGCGTTCACCGGGCTCGGCCAGTTCCAGCGGGATTTTCGCCGGGGGGACGTCGCGCTTGGGGATCGGGCCGAAATAGCGCTGGGCCAGGGTTTTGACTTCATCCGGGGTTACGTCGCCCACCACTACCAGGGTGGCGTTGTTCGGCACGTACCAGGATTGGTACCAGTGGCGCAGCTCTTCAACCTTCATGCGGTCCAGGTCGGCCATCCAGCCGATGGTCGGCGTGTGGTAGCCGCTGGCCGGGTAGGCCATGGCCTTGAAGCGCTCATAGGCCTTGGACATCGGGTTGTCGTCGGTGCGCATCCGGCGTTCTTCCTTGATCACCTCGATCTCGCGGCTGAACTCGTCGGCCGGCAGGCGCAGGCTGGCCATGCGGTCGGCTTCCAGCTCGAAGGCGACACCCAGGCGGTCACGGGCGAGCACTTGGTAGTAAGCGGTGTAGTCGTCGCTGGTGAAGGCGTTTTCTTCGGCACCCAGGTCACGCAGGATCAACGAAGCCTCGCCGGGGCCGACCTTGGCGCTGCCCTTGAACATCATGTGTTCCAGGGCGTGGGACAAACCGGTCTGGCCCGGGGTTTCATAGCTGGAGCCAACCTTGTACCAGACCTGGGAAACCACCACCGGGGCGCGATGGTCTTCGCGCACGACGACCTTGAGGCCGTTGTCCAGGGTGAATTCGTGGGTGGGTTGTGGGTCGGCAGCCAAAGCTGAAAGGGGCAGACAAACTGTGCTGAGCAGCAGGCCTGCGGCGCGGCGGGCTAGAGCATTCATTCGTTTTTAAACCTGTTGGGCTGCCCGCTTGGTCTTAGCGTCGGCGGGCGAGGAGGTGCTAGGATACTGGTCCGACCTAGGGACGGCCACTATGGCTGTCTTGTTAAGGCTCTATTTAGGCCTTACAAAATGTTGCGCATGAACGAGCTGGCTAAAAAACAGTCTGTTACGCATCGAATTTTATTTACCGGCACGCCCCCTGGCGCGTCGCTACCTTGAGATAGCCGTCTCCATGTTTGGTTCCAACGACGACAAGAAGACCCCAGCTGCGGCTGGCGAGAAAAAAGGCCTGTTCGGATGGCTGCGCAAAAAGCCGCAGGAAACCGTCGTCGAACAGCCGCAGGTTCAAGCTGAACCGATCCCCGAATCCATAGTAGAAGCCGAACCGGTTGCCGAAACACCGGCCCCGGTGGTGTTGCCGATGGCCGAGCCGGTGTTGCAGCCGGTGGTTGAGCCAGAACCTGCGCCAGAGCCAGAGCCAGAGCCAGAGCACAAGCCATGGCTGGTGTTGCCGGTGGCAGAAGAGCCTGTAGCACTGGTTGAAGGCGAGCTGGCCGAGCATGTGGCTCCGCCGATTCCGGCCCTCGTGGAGCCTGCGCCCGTTGTGGTCCAAGCGCCGCCAGTGGTTGAGGTGCTTGCACCGGTGGTCGCCAAACCTGTTCCGGTCGCCGTCGCCGCGCCAGCAGTCATCGAAGAGCCTGCTGTTCCTGCCGAAACCGGCAAGACCGGTTTCTTCGCCCGCCTCAAGCAAGGCCTGAGCAAGACCAGCGCCAGCATCGGCGAAGGCATGGCCAGCCTGTTCCTCGGCAAAAAGACCATCGATGACGAGCTGCTGGAGGACATCGAAACCCGCCTGCTGACCGCCGACGTGGGCGTCGAAGCCACCGCCGTGATCATCCAGAGCCTGACCCAGAAGGTCGCGCGCAAGCAGCTGACCGACGCCGATGCGCTCTACAAGTCGCTGCAGGCCGAGCTGGCCAACATGCTCAAGCCGGTGGAAGCGCCGCTGATCATCGATACGCAGAAAAAGCCGTTTGTGATCCTGGTGGTTGGCGTCAACGGCGCCGGCAAGACCACCACCATCGGCAAGCTGGCGAAGAAGCTGCAACTGGAAGGCAAGAAAGTCATGCTCGCCGCCGGTGACACCTTCCGTGCCGCCGCCGTGGAGCAATTGCAGGTCTGGGGCGAGCGCAACAAGATCCCGGTCATCGCCCAGCACACCGGCGCCGATTCGGCTTCGGTGATCTTCGATGCGGTGCAGGCCGCCAAGGCGCGCAACATTGATGTGCTGATCGCCGATACCGCCGGTCGCCTGCACACCAAAGACAACCTGATGGAAGAGCTGAAGAAAGTTCGCCGCGTGATCGGCAAGCTCGACGCCGACGCGCCCCACGAGGTGTTGCTGGTGCTGGACGCCGGTACCGGCCAGAACGCCATCAGCCAGGCCAAACAATTCCACCAGACGGTCCAACTGACCGGCCTGGCATTGACTAAGCTCGACGGCACGGCCAAGGGCGGTGTGATCTTCGCCCTGGCCAAGCAGTTCGGGTTGCCGATTCGTTACATCGGCGTCGGTGAAGGCATCGACGACCTGCGCACTTTTGAAGCCGAACCCTTTGTACAGGCACTGTTTGCCGAGCGGGAGCGTTCATGATTCGTTTCGAACAGGTCGGTAAACGCTACGCCAACGGGCATGTCGGCTTGCATGAGCTGAGTTTCCGGGTGCGTCGCGGCGAATTCTTGTTTGTGACCGGCCATTCGGGTGCCGGTAAAAGTACCTTGTTGCGCCTGTTGCTGGCCATGGAGCGCCCAACCACCGGCAAACTGCTGCTGGCGGGCCAGGACCTGGCAACCATCAGCAACGCACAGATTCCATTCCTGCGTCGCCAGATCGGCGTGGTGTTCCAGAACCACCAGTTGCTGTTCGATCGCACGGTGTTCAACAACATCGCCTTGCCGTTGCAGATTCTCGGTCTGTCCAAGGCCGAAATCGTCAAGCGCGTGGATTCGGCCCTGGAGCGCGTGGCGCTGTCGGACAAGACCGACCTGTACCCAGGCGACCTGTCCACCGGCCAGCAACAGCGCGTCGGCATCGCCCGCGCCATCGTCCATCGCCCGGCCTTGCTGCTGGCGGACGAACCCACCGGTAACCTCGACCCGCGCCTGGCCGCAGAAATCATGGGCGTGTTCGAAGACATCAACCGCCTGGGCACCAGCGTGCTGATCGCCAGTCACGACTTGGCGCTGATCGCCCGCATGCGCCACCGCATGCTGACCCTGCAACGCGGCCGCCTGATCGGTGACGGGGAGGCTGGGGTATGAGTGCAACACGCAGCCCGAAGGTTTCCGAGCGCGTCGCGCCAAAGGCGGCCGACCCGCAGCCACAGAAGAAAAAACGCGACGAAGACGATGGCCCGGATTTCGGCACCTTGGTGCATGCCTGGATCGAAAGCCACCGTGCCAGCCTGGTAGACAGCCTGCGCCGCCTCGGCAAGCAGCCGATCGGCAGCTTTTTTACCTGCCTGGTCATGGCCGTGGCCTTGAGCCTGCCCATGGGCTTGTCATTGCTGCTGAACAATGTCGAGCGCCTTGGCGGTTCGTGGCAGCGGGCGGCGCAGATTTCCCTGTACCTGAACCTGGATGCCAGCGCCCAGGACGGTGAGTCCCTGCGCGACCAGATCAAGGGCATTCCGGGTGTGGCCGAGGCTGAGTACATCAGCCGCGATCAAGCCCTGGAAGAGTTCCAGCAACAGTCCGGCCTGGGCGAGGCGCTCAAGGAGTTGCCGCAAAACCCGCTGCCGGGCGTGGTGCTGGTCACCCCGAACGAGGTCGACAAGACCACCCTGGAAGCCCTGCGACAAAAACTCGCAGAGCTGCCGAAGGTCCAACAGGCACAACTTGATCTAGTCTGGGTAGAGCGGTTGGCCGCGATTCTCAAGCTGGGCGACCGGTTTGTGTTCGGCCTGACGGTGTTGCTGGTGTCTGCATTACTTTTGGTGATAGGCAATACCATTCGTCTTCATATTGAAAACCGCCGCACCGAGATAGAAGTGATTAAACTCGTCGGCGGCACGGACAGCTATGTGCGTCGGCCTTTTCTGTACATGGGCGCGCTTTATGGCTTCGGTGCGGGAATTTTGTCCTGGGGCGTACTGGCTTTTGGCCTGAACTGGCTGAACGATGCGGTGGTGGGGCTTGCCGGTTTGTACGGCAGCGATTTTGCCCTGGCCGGCGTGCCGGCAGCCGATGGTCTGTCATTGTTGCTTGGGGCAGTGCTCTTGGGGTATATCGGTGCTTGGATTGCGGTCGCACGGCATTTACGTGAGCTGGCACCGAAGTAGTTAATGTCAGGGTAATGTGGTTTCGTTTGTATTGACCGTATCAGTGGTTTAGGGAACTTGTCCTACGGTTCCCGGTCAATTTTCGCAGTGCTGAACTGCACGAGTTATGTGAGTCGGAGGTTTTTTCGTATGACCACTTCTTTGCAACCTGCTTATGCTCTGGTCCCGGGTGCGAACCTGGAGGCCTATGTGCACACGGTCAACAGCATTCCATTGCTGACGCCCGAGCAGGAGCGTGAACTGGCCGAGAGTCTCTACTATGAGCAGGATTTGGGGGCGGCTCGGCAGATGGTGCTCGCCCACCTGCGTTTTGTCGTACATATCGCCCGTAGCTATAGCGGCTACGGCCTGGCCCAGGCTGACCTGATTCAGGAAGGCAACGTTGGCCTGATGAAAGCCGTGAAGCGCTTCAACCCGGAAATGGGTGTGCGCCTGGTGTCGTTTGCTGTGCACTGGATCAAGGCGGAAATTCACGAATTCATCCTGCGCAACTGGCGCATCGTGAAAGTCGCGACCACCAAGGCCCAGCGCAAACTGTTCTTCAACCTGCGCAGCCAGAAGAAACGCCTGGCGTGGCTGAACAACGAAGAAGTGCATCGCGTGGCCGAAAGCCTTGGCGTTGAGCCACGTGAAGTGCGCGAGATGGAAAGTCGCCTGACCGGCCATGACATGGCCTTCGACCCGGCCGCTGAAGCGGACGACGACAGTGCCTTCCAATCGCCGGCCAACTACCTGGAAGACCACCGGTACGACCCGGCGCGTCAGCTGGAAGATGCCGACTGGAGCGACAACTCCAATCACAACCTGCACGAAGCGCTGGAAGTGCTGGACGACCGCAGCCGTGACATTCTCTACCAGCGCTGGCTGGCAGAAGAAAAAGCCACGCTGCACGACCTGGCGCAGAAGTACAACGTGTCGGCCGAGCGGATTCGTCAGCTCGAGAAGAGTGCGATGAACAAGCTGAAACTGTCGATCGCCGCCTGACACAGGTAGCTAGGACAACGCGATCGAAATGTGGGAGCGGGCTTGCTCGCGAAGGCGGTGGATCAGTCACCTAAGGTATTGACTGGCACACCGCTTTCGCGAGCAAGCCCGCTCCCACTTTTGTTTTGTGGGTGTCAGTCAGCCCAAGGCGCCTTGCGCGAGTTGTTCAGCTCATTCAAATAGCTGTCGCCACCCAACTGACTCATCTGCTGCCGAATCCACGCCGCCCGTCGCGCGACATACGACGTTGGATGGCTGGCACTCCACACCCGCGGGTTAGGCAACACCGCCGCCAGGTAGCTGGCCTGCTGGCGGGTCAGCGCCTTGGCGCTCACCCCAAAGTGATGCCGCGCCGCCGCTTCGGCGCCGAACACGCCTTCATCCCACTCCACGCTGTTGAGGTACACCTCAAGAATTCGCTGCTTGGGCCAGAGAATCTCGATCAGCCCGGTAAACCAGGCTTCCAGGCCCTTGCGGAAATAGCTGCGGCCGGTCCACAAAAACAGATTCTTCGACACCTGCTGGCTCAAGGTGCTGGCGCCGCGAATCGAACCGCCGCGCTCGTTATGCAGCAACGCCGCCTGGATCGCGTCGAAATCAAAACCCCAATGTTGCGGGAAGCGCTGGTCTTCGCCAGCCATCACCGCCACTTTCAGTTCGTCGGAGATCTGATCCCACGGCACCCACGTGCGCTGTACGTCAATCGGCTCGCCGTCGACCCAGGACTCGACCTTGCGCTCAACCATCAGCGCAGTGCCCGGTGGTGGCACGAAACGGAACAGCAGCACCAGCAGCACGCTGCCGATGGCAAACCACTTGAGGGCTTTGAGAAAACGCTTGAAGAGGAGACGCAGCATAGAGATGGCTTGGCCGAACCCGTTGAGCGGGCCATTATACAGACCCTGCCCCCTGAGTCTGACTGGAGTTCCTCATGTTGCGTGGCTTTCTGATGCTGGCTGCCTTTTTCGGTTTCACCGGCGTCGCCCTGGGTGCGTTTGCCGCCCACGGCCTGAAAAACCGCCTGAGCGCCGAGTACCTGGCGATTTTCCACACCGGCGTGACCTACCAGTTGGTGCACACCCTGGCGCTGTTCGGCGTGGCACTGTTGGCGGCGCACATCCCGGGCAGGCTGGTGACGTGGGCGGGTGTGTCTTTTGCCGTGGGCATCCTGCTGTTCTCCGGCAGCCTGTATGTGCTGACCATGACCGGCATCAGCAAGCTCGGCATCATCACCCCGTTTGGTGGCCTGGCGTTCCTGCTGGGCTGGTTCTTCCTCGGTTTGGCGGCGTGGCGTCTACAGGCTGCCTGACCAAGGGGCTTGGGCCAGCAACGTCAATCACGCTAGAATGCTGGCCCCTAAAAACGATGGCGGCCCGTGGCATGCGCATTCAGTTGAACGGCGAACCCTTTGAACTGCCCGACGGTGAAACCGTTGCGGCCCTGCTGACCCGTCTGGACTTGACCGGACGCCGCGTCGCAGTGGAGCTCAACCAGGATATCGTCCCGCGTAGCCAGCACGTCGAGACCGCGCTCACCGAGGGTGACCAGGTCGAAGTGGTCCACGCCATCGGCGGCGGCTAGCCGTCCGGCGCTCCAGGGCGCCAACCCGCATTCTGCAGAACCTCACCCCAACTCGAGGATTTCCCATGAGCATCGTTCGTAGCGACAAGCCTTTCGTCCTGGCCGGTCGTACCTTCCAGTCGCGTCTGCTGGTCGGCACCGGCAAGTACCGCGACATGGAAGAAACCCGCCTGGCCATCGAAGCCTCGGGCGCCGAGATCGTTACTTTCGCCGTGCGCCGCACCAACCTCGGCCAGATCGAGGGCGAGCCGAACCTGCTCGAAGTGCTGTCGCCGGATCGCTACACCTTCCTGCCGAACACCGCCGGTTGCTACGACGCCATCGAAGCCGTGCGCACCTGCCGCCTGGCCCGTGAGCTGCTCGACGGCCACAACCTGGTGAAGCTGGAAGTGCTGGCCGACCAGAAAACCCTGTTCCCCAACGTGATCGAAACCCTCAAGGCCGCCGAGACCCTGGTCAAGGAAGGTTTCGACGTGATGGTCTACACCAGCGACGACCCGATCATCGCCCGCCAACTGGCCGAAATCGGCTGCATCGCGGTGATGCCGCTGGCCGGTCTGATCGGTTCCGGCCTGGGTATCTGCAATCCGTACAACCTGCAGATCATCCTTGAAGAAGCCAAGATCCCGGTGCTGGTGGATGCGGGCGTGGGCACTGCCTCCGACGCCACCATCGCCATGGAACTGGGTTGCGATGCGGTGCTGATGAACTCGGCCATCGCCCATGCCCAGCAGCCGGTCCTGATGGCTGAAGCCATGAACCACGCAATTGTCGCCGGCCGCCTGGCGTACCTCGCCGGGCGCATGCCGAAAAAACTTTACGCCAGCGCCTCCTCGCCGCTGGATGGTCTGATCAAGTAAGAGCCATTGATGACTGAATCAAACGAAACGCCGAACACCCTGGAAGAAGGCGACGAGTCCAAGCACCGCCGCATCAAGAGTTTTGTGATGCGCGCCGGTCGCATGACCGAGGGCCAGCAAAAGGGCCTGGAGCAGGGCACGCCGCTGTTCGTCCTGCCGCTGGCAGACGCGCCGGTGGATTACGACCAGGTGTTTGGCCGCTCGGCACCACGCTCCCTGGAGATTGGCTTCGGCATGGGCCATTCCCTGCTGGAAATGGCCGCGGCTTCGCCGGAGCAGGATTTTATCGGGGTTGAAGTACACCGTCCGGGTGTTGGCGCGCTGCTGAACGGCGTGCTGACTCAGGGCCTGACCAACCTGCGGGTCTACGACTGCGACGCGATCGAAGTGCTCAACCGCTGCATCGCCGACAACAGCCTCGACCGCCTGATGCTGTTCTTCCCGGACCCCTGGCACAAGAGCCGTCACCACAAGCGCCGCATCGTCCAGGCTTCCTTCGCGGAACTGGTGCGCAGCAAGCTGAAAGTGGGCGGCATCCTGCACATGGCCACCGACTGGGAACCGTATGCCGAGTACATGCTGGAAGTAATGAACGTCGCCCCTGGCTACCGCAACCTGGCGGAAGACGGCAAATGCGTCCCGCGCCCGGCCGAGCGGCCGATCACCAAGTTCGAACGTCGCGGCGAGCGACTCGGGCATGGGGTTTGGGATTTGAAGTTTGAGAAAGTGGACTGATAAGTCCCAGGCTTGAAATGCAGTAAAAAATGTGGGAGCGGGCTTGCTCGCGAATGCGGTAGATCAGTCGACATTTACGCTGACTGACACACCGCATTCGCGAGCAAGCCCGCTCCCACATTTGTTTTGTGCCGCGCTTAAGGTCAGCGGCGATCCGCCACCACCCCAATCAACACCAGCACCACCAACAACACCGGCGCCAGGCTGTAGTTGTTGAACTGGCTCAACCCGCGAACAATCCACGGCGTGGCATAGATCAGCGCAGCACCGCTGCCGATCATGCACACCAGCGCCATCAGCGGCACGCGCAGCGCACCCGCGATGCTGCCCAGCCGTGCTTCGACCCAGCCCTTGATGTCGGCGCCAAACAGCACCAGCAGGCAGCCTACCAACGCCAGGGAGATTTCCGACAGGTTGCTACGGCTCCAGCGGGATACGGTGGCGAGCAGGTCGAGTACCAGATCCATTTGATTTCCTTAAGAGCAATCAGCTCAAAAACTTCTGCAGCAGGTCATTGAGAAAGAGTTGCCCGCGGTCGGTGGCCGCCAGGCGTGACGGTTCGACCTGCATTAAGCCACTTTGTTCTGCCTCACGACGGGCCTCATCGAGACTCGCCAGCTCAAGGCCGGTACGCTCGGCGTAAAGCCTGGCTTCGACGCCGTCGGTGAGGCGCAGGGCGTTCATCAGGAACTCGAACGGTAACTCTTCGTTGGTCAGTTCTTTCGCGCCGGCCTGGTAGTTTTTCGCCGGGTTGAGGTAGTCCTTCGGTGCCCGGGTTTTCCAGGTGCGCACGATGCGCCCATCCGGATGGCTGAGCTTGCCGTGGGCACCGGCGCCGATGCCGATAAAATCGCCAAAGCTCCAGTAGTTCAGGTTATGCCGCGCCGGCCGTCCCGGTTGGGCGTAGGCCGAGACTTCGTACTGGGCGTAACCGTGTTCGGCGAGCAACGCCTGGCCGGCTTCCTGGATGTCCCACAGGGTGTCGTCTTCCGGCAGCACGGGCGGCTGGTTCCAGAACACGGTGTTGGGTTCCAGGGTCAGTTGATACCAGGACAGATGCGTGGGCTTTAGGGCAATGGCCTGGCGCAGGTCGCCCAGGGCGTCCTCCAGGGACTGATCGGGCAAACCGTGCATCAAGTCCAGGTTGAAGTTGTCGAACCCGGCCTGGCGCGCCATGCCGGCGGCACGCACGGCTTCGTCACCGTTATGGATGCGGCCCAGGGCTTCGAGTTTTTCCTGCTGGAAACTCTGGATGCCAATCGACAGCCGATTGATCCCAAGCTTGCGGTACGCCACGAACTTCTCTTGCTCGAAGGTACCGGGGTTGGCTTCCAGGGTGATCTCGATATCGCCGGCAAACGGGATGCGCGCTTCCACGCCCTTGAGCAACCGGCCCAGGGCAGCGGCGCTGAACAGGCTTGGGGTGCCGCCGCCGAAAAAGATCGAACTCAGCTCACGGCCGTACACTGCATGCAGGTCCTGATCGAGGTCGGCCAGCAACGCGTCGACGTACTCTTCCTCTGGCAGCACCTTGCTGGCGGTGTGGGAGTTGAAGTCGCAATAGGGGCATTTGCGCACGCACCACGGGATGTGGATATACAGCGCCAGGGGCGGCAGGTGAGGCAGGGCCGCCCGAGGTGTTTGCGCGCCACCGAGAATCAGTGGCTGCGCGGAGGTGTTCTGAGTCATTTCATGCCCAGGCGCTGGCGCAGCAAATCCATTGCGCGGGCGCGGTGGCTGATCTGGTTCTTGTCGGCCGGGCTCAATTCGGCGCTGGAGACATTGCGCTCCGGCACCCAGAACAACGGGTCATAACCGAAACCGTGCTCGCCGCTGGCCGCATGCAGGATGCGACCGTGCCACAAGCCTTCGCAGAGGATCGGCAATGGATCATCGGCGTGACGCACCAGGGCCAGCACGCAGACGAACTGCGCGCCGCGCATCGCGTCGGGCACGTCCTTGAGGGCGTCCAGCAGCTTGGCGTTGTTGGCCGCATCGCCTTTACCGTCGGCGTAACGTGCCGAGTAGATGCCAGGCGCGCCGCCCAGGAAGTCCACGGCCAGGCCAGAATCGTCAGCCAGTGCCGGCAGGCCGGAAATACGCGCGGCGTTGCGGGCCTTGAGGATGGCGTTCTCGACAAACGACAGGCCGGTCTCTTCCGGCTCTACCTGGCTGAACTCGCCAATCGAGCGCAGTTGCACCGAGTCGCCGAGCATGGCCTGGAGTTCTTTGAGCTTGCCGGCGTTATGGCTGGCCAGTACGAGTTGAGTAAGGTTCATCATTGCGCCGGAAACAGTTCCTGGTTGAAACTGAAACCGTGGGCTTTGCCACCGGTTTCAACGTTGATGGTGAAAATCTTGGTTTCCTGCTGCGGCACCGGGTACTGGGCGACGTAAAGCGTAGAACCTTTCTGGGTGATTTTCTTGAACGTCAGCATCTCGCTCTTGCCGCCCAGATCCTTGATTGTGCCGGTAACGGTGGCGTCTATCGATTCGACGCCCTTGTTTACGAACACATTGATCATGCCCAGCTCTTTGCTGCGTACGATCCCGGCTTCCTGAGCCATTTCCGGCGTCAGGAAGCTGGTGGTCAGGGTGTTGTAGTGCACCGTGATATCGCCGAATTCTTTCTGACGATTACCATCGATAACATCCGCCGCCATAGCGCTGACGCTCAGGCACGCGGTGAGTAGAAAAACAGCCAGGCGACTCATGATCGTCCTCCTTGAAAATGGTTAGACGGCAATCTGGTGGTCCGTCAGGCCCGGGCTGCTGACCCGGTAGATCCCGATCTCACCCAGCAGGTTGGGCCATAGCTTACTCGCCCAGCCGTGACGATGCTGTTGATCGACGGCAAGGCGGTTGATGACTTTGGCTTCGCGCTCGCCGCACAGCGCTTCGAAGTCTTCAAAGGTGCAGAAGTGGATGTTGGGCGTGTTGTACCAGGTGTACGGCAGGAAGTCCGACACCGGCATGCGGCCCTTGGTGGCCAGGTACCAGCGGCAGCGCCAGTGGCCGAAATTGGGGAAAGTAATGATGCACTGGCGGCCGACGCGCAACATTTCGTCGAGGATCCGGTCCGGGTAGTGCACGGCTTGCAGGGCCTGGGTCATGACCACGATGTCGAAGCTGTTGCTGGCAAAGTTGCCGAGGCCCTTGTCCAGGTCCTGCTCGATCACGTTGATGCCCTTGGCCACGCACTGGGCGATGTTGTCCGGGTCGTTTTCCAGGCCATAGCCGGTGACTTGCTTGTTGTCGCGCAGCCAGCTCAGCAGTTCGCCATCGCCGCAACCCAAGTCGAGCACGCGGCTGCCGGCGGGGATCCAGTCTTGGATGATTTCCAGGTCGGCTCTCATGGCGTTCTCACAGTGCTATTCGATTCATGTAGTTGCTGAAGGCCTGCAGGTAGCGCGGGATCGGGATCAGGAAGGCGTCGTGGCCTTGCGGTGCGTCGATCTCCAGGTAGCAGACGTCTTTCTTGGCGGCCATCAGCGCATCCACCAATTCCCGCGAGCGGGCCGGGGAGAAGCGCCAGTCGGTGGTGAACGACATCACGCAGAACTTGGCGGTGGCCGCCTCGAAGGTGCGCGCCAGGTCATCGTCGAAGTTCGCCGCCGGATCGAAGTAGTCCAGGGCCTTGGTCATCAGCAGGTAGGTGTTGGCGTCGAAACGCCCGGAAAACTCCTCGCCTTGATAACGCAGGTAGCTCTCGACCTGGAATTCGACGCTGTGGAAGTCGTAGTTGAGCTTCTCGCTCTTGAGGCCACGGCCGAATTTCTCGCCCATGGAGTCATCCGACAGGTAGGTGATGTGCCCGACCATGCGCGCGAGCATCAGCCCGCGCTTGGGGATCACGCCCGCTTCCTGGAACGAACCGCCGTGGAACTCAGGGTCGGTCAGGATCGCCTGGCGCGCCACTTCGTTGAAGGCGATGTTCTGCGCCGACAGCTTGGGGGCCGAGGCGATGGCCAGGCAATGGCGCACGCGGTCCGGGTAGGTGATGGTCCATTGCAGGGCCTGCATGCCGCCCAGGCTGCCGCCGATCACGGCGGCCCATTGGGCGATGCCCAGAACGTCGGCCAGGCGCGCCTGGCTGTGCACCCAGTCTTCCACGGTCAGCACCGGGAAATCGGCGCCAAACGGCTTGCCGGTTTCCGGGTTGAGGCTGCTGGGGCCGGTGGAGCCGTTGCAGCCGCCGAGGTTGTTCAGGCTGACCACGAAGAACTTGTTGGTGTCGATGGGCTTGCCGGGACCGATGCAGCTGTCCCACCAGCCGGGCTTGCGCTCGTCCATGCTGTGGAAACCCGCAGCGTGGTGGTGGCCGGACAAGGCGTGGCAGATCAGCACGGCGTTGCTGGCCGTGGCGTTCAGTTGGCCGTAGGTTTCATAGATCAGGTCGTAGGCGGGCAGCGAACGGCCGCAGGCCAGGGCCAGCGGTTCGCTGAAGTGCGCCACTTGGGGCACGACCAGTCCAACAGAATCGGGGGGGAAGGCAGTTGGCATCGACCCTGCTCTCGTTTAAATGAGGCGTAAGTCTAAAGACCGCTGCACCCAGCGGCAAGCAAAGGCCTGCGGCTGGTGTTTTTAAGGCTTTTTGTGGCGAGGGAGCTTGCTCCCGCTGGAGCGCGAAGCGGTCCCGGTCCGGTTGCCGCGATTTCGCAGATGCAACGCGGTCGGCCGTTTTGGGGCTGCTGCGCAGCCCGGCGGGAGCAAGCTCCCTCGCCACATTGTTGTCAGATCAGACCGAACAGTTCTTTGGGCATGAATGCGTAGAACGCCAAACGTGGAATCACCCAGCTTTGCAGCAGCTGAATCGCGATAAACGCGAAGATCGGTGAGATGTCCAGGCCACCCAGGTTAGGTACCAGGCGACGGAACGGTGCCAGCACCGGCTCAGTGATCTGTGCCACCAGTTCGGCACCCGGGCTGCGGCTGCCCGGAGCGACCCAGGACAGGATCACGCTGATGATCATCGACCAGAAAATGATCTTCAGGAACAGCGAGAAGATCCCGATCAAGGCCCACGGCAGTAACAGCAGCGTGGTGGCCTGATAGCCATTGAGCAGCAGGATGACCGCGAACAACAGGATCTGCAGCAGCAGCGCCAATACCAGCGACGACATGTCCAGGCCGAACAGGCTCGGGATCACCCGGCGCAGAGGCTTGAGCAGCGGCTGCGTGGCCTTTACCACGAACTGGCACAGCGGGTTGTAGAAGTTCGCCCGCACCAGTTGCAGGATAAAACGCATCAGCACGATCAGCAGGTACAGGCTGCCCAGGGTCTGGATGATGAAAATGGCAGCGTCATTGATTCCGAGCATGTTTGATTCCTATGTGGGGGACGACTATTTGCCCAGCTGCTCGGCCATTTCGGCCGAACGATGTGCTGCGGCACCCAGTGCTTTTTCCACCAGGGCTTCAAAGCCCCCGGCCTGGAATGATTCGATTGCCGCCTGGGTCGTGCCGCCCGGCGAGGTCACGCGACGGCGCAACTCGGCCGCGTCGACATCGCTGGTCACGGCCATCTGCGCGGCGCCCAGTGCGGTCTGCTCGGCCAGTTGCTCGGCGACTTCCTGCGGCAGGCCGAGTTTCACGCCTGCGGCGGTCATGGCCTCGATCAGCAGGAAGAAATACGCCGGGCCACTGCCGGAGACGGCGGTGACGGCGTCCAGTTGCTGCTCTTGTTCCAGCCACACGGCGAGACCTACGGCGGACAGCAGCTCTTGTGCCTGGTCGCGCTGTTGGGCAGTGACTTCGGATGTGGCGTACAAGCCGCTCACGCCCTTGCGCAGCAGCGCCGGGGTGTTGGGCATGCAACGCACAATCGGCTGGGCGCCGAGCCAGTGGGTCATGCTGGCGCAAGTGATGCCGGCGGCGATGGACACCACCAGTTGATGGGGCTTGAGGCTTGGGCGCAGGCTTTCGCACACGGCTTTCATGGCTTGTGGCTTGACCGCCAGCACTACCACGTCCACGCCTTCAATCGCTTCTGCGTTGTCGGCGAAGGTGTCGATGCCGTGCTCGGCGCTGACGCGGGAGCGGGTGTCGGCGCCCGGGTCGCTGGCGCGAATCTGTTGTGCTTCCAGGCCCTTGGCCCGCAGGCCGCCGATCAGGCTGGCCGCCATGTTGCCGGCGCCGATAAAGGCAATACGCGTGTTGCTCATGACAGGTCCTTACTCAGATGGAAGTCAGCCATTTCACGGCTGGCCATAGTCGCGGGCACCAAACAGGGCGGTACCGATCCGCACCCAGGTGGCCCCTTGGGCGATGGCCGACTCAAGGTCATGGCTCATGCCCATGGAAAGTGTGTCGAGCCCCAGGTCGAGGCTCGCTTGCAGGTCGCGCACGGTGGCGAAGGCTGCGTCTTGCTCTGCACGGTCGTCGGTCGGCTCGGGAATCGCCATCAGGCCGCGCAGCTTCAGGCGCGGCAGGGCGCTGATGGCTTCGGCCAGGGCGGGCAGGTCGGCGGGTGTACAGCCGGACTTGCTGGCTTCGCCACTGACATTGACCTGGATGCAGATATTCAGCGACGGCAGGTCAGCCGGGCGTTGTTCGGACAGGCGTTGTGCGATTTTCAGGCGGTCCACGGAATGCACCCAGGCGAAGTTCTCGGCGATCGCACGAGTCTTGTTCGATTGAATGGGGCCGATGAAGTGCCAACTCAAGGGCAGGTCGGTTAATTCGGCCTGTTTGCCCAGGGCTTCCTGCAGATAGTTCTCGCCAAAGTCACGCATCCCGGCGGCATAGGCTTCGCGCACGGCCTGTGCGGGTTTGGTCTTGCTCACGGCCAGCAGGTGCACGCTGCCTGCGTCGCGCTGCGCGGCCTCGGCGGCTGCCCGGATCCGCTCGGAAACCAGGCCGGTGTTGTCTGCTATGGTCGACATTCAAGTTGCGCCCGTGGATATGGAGTCCGCGGCATTCTACTGGAAATGGAAAGCCCTATGGATATCACTGAACTGCTGGCCGCCGGCGTACGCCTGCGGGCCTCCGACCTGCATCTGTCGGCGGGGTTGGCGCCGATGCTGCGAGTGGATGGCGAGGTCTGGCCACTCGATTGGCCTGTACTTGCGCCGGTGCAAGTGGCGGCGTTGCTCAGCCCTTTGCTGAACAATCACCAGCAAAAGGATTTCGAAACATCTCTTGAAACGGATTTTGCCTTCGAGTTGCCCGAGGTGGCGCGGTTTCGGGTGAATGTGTTCCAGCAGCACCGGGGCATGGGCGCGGTGTTTCGTACCATCCCCTCAACGGTGCAGAGCCTGGAACACCTGGGGTTGGGCGAGGTGTTCCGGCGCATTGCAGACTTGCCCCGGGGGCTGGTGCTGGTCACCGGGCCGACCGGTTCCGGCAAGTCCACGACCCTGGCGGCGATGATTGATTACCTCAACACCCATCGTCGCCAGCACATCCTCACCCTTGAAGACCCTATTGAATTTATCCATCAGCCGAAAAGCGCCCTGATCAACCAGCGACAGGTGCATCGCGATACCCACAGCTTCTCGGCGGCCCTGCGTTCGGCATTGCGGGAGGACCCGGATGTGATCCTGGTGGGCGAATTGCGGGACCTGGAAACCATTCGGCTCGCACTGACGGCGGCGGAAACCGGGCACCTGGTGTTTGGCACGTTGCACACCACGTCGGCGGCTAAAACCGTGGACCGGGTGGTGGATGTGTTTCCGGCGGGGGAAAAGACCATGGTCCGCTCGATGCTCTCGGAGTCATTGCAGGCGGTGGTGTCCCAGGTGCTGGTGAAGAAGGTCGGCGGCGGGCGGGTGGCGGCTCACGAAATCATGCTTGGCACACCGGCGATTCGTAATTTGATCCGCGAGGACAAGGTGGCGCAGATGTATTCGGCGATTCAGACCGGCGGGGCGTTGGGGATGACGACGCTGGACATGAGTTTGAAGGCGTTGGTCAGCCAGGGGCTGATCAGCCGGGAACATGCCCGGGAGAAGGCGAGGGTGCCTGGGGATATTTAAGATCATGATCGTTCCCACGCTCCGCGTGGGAACGCAGCCCGTGACGCTCTGCGTCACAAGAGCGGACGCGGAGCGTCCAGTGAGGCATTCCCACGCAGAGCGTGGGAACGATCAATCAGCGCTGCACAATCCGCAGGTTGTTCTGTTCTTTAGGCAGGACACGCTTGGCAATCACGTAGTTCTTGTCCCAGAACGGCTTCTTCAGCGTATCGATGCTCACGGACTTGCCACGACGCGGTGCGTGGATGAAACGGTCGTTGCCCAGGTAGATGGCAACGTGGTTCACCTGGCGGCTCTTCAGTTTGAAGAACAGCAGGTCACCCGGTTTCAAGTCCTTGCGCTCAACCTTCAGCCCGTGGCCGGCGGCCATGGCGTTGGAAGTGCGCGGCAAATCCACGGCTTTTACGTCGTTAAACGCATATTTCACCAAACCACTGCAGTCGAACCCTTTACTTGGGCTGCTGCCGCCCCAACGATAAGGAGTACCGAGCACGTTGACGGCACGGCTGAGGACGTTGCTGCTTTGCTTGGTGTTGACGGCCATCAGCCCTGGCGCCGCATTACCGTGGGCCTTGCTCAGTTGAGTCGGGCGCTTCACGGTCAGCTTTACCGATTTGGCGGAGCTGGTGGTGGCGTGAACTTTAGGGGTGAAACCGTTAACGTTGGGAAGTCGTTGCTCACGATTGGTGGCGTGGGCGGCCAGTGGCATTAATAGGCAAATGGTTAGCCATGTCTTGAAAAATGGTCGCATTAGGCGTGGCTCTTTTTGGTTTGCGCGCAACTTTATAACAGCTTTTTGTGTCGTGCTAAGGCCGTTTGTCGACTGAACCCTGGGGTCAAATTCAGGAAAACCGTGACGAATTGCCGCGATTGTCCTACACAAGTCAGGCGGTATAAGGCTTTGAGGGAAGCGAAGATACCATTTGCCGCATGTCGGGCGCCCGTAAAAAAGTCACAAAGAAACCAGAAATATTTATCTATCGAGGCTAAAGAGGTACTCCATGAACACCTATCGACAGGATGTTTCGCAACAAGACACCCACAGCAAGGTGATCGGCTACCTGCTTTGGATTTTCGGTTTTACCGGTGCTCACCGCTTTTATTACGGCAAGCCGGTGACCGGGACGATCTGGTTTTTCACCTTCGGTTTGTTCGGGATTGGCTGGTTGATCGACTTGTTCCTGATTCCGGCAATGGACCGCGAAGCGGACCTGCGATTTACCGCCGGGCCGATCGAGTACAACGTGGCCTGGATTCTGTTGGCGTTCCTGGGTGTGTTCGGTTTGCACCGCATGTATCAGGGCAAATGGATCAGCGGGATCATTTACCTGCTGACCGGGGGCTTGTTCCTGATCGGGGTGCTGTATGACTTCTGGACGCTGAATACGCAGATTTCGATCCGCAATGCCGAGCGCAACGGCGGCCGTTAAGATTTGTGAAGATCCAAATGTGGGAGCGGGCTTGCTCGCGAATGCGATATGTCAGTCGACATCTCTATTGACTGACCCACCGCTTTCGCGAGCAAGCCCGCTCCCACATTTACTGTGCCCACTCTGGATTGGATTCAAGCCTGGTAGCTGATCCGCCCATCCACCAGCGTGTACCGCACAGTCGCCGGCAGGCTATGGCCGATGAATGGGCAGTTTTCACCCTTGGACAGCCAGTGTTCCCCGGCAATCGTGGAGCTGGCCGGATCAAACAGCACCAGGTCCGCCGCCGAGCCCACCGCCAGCTTGCCCGCCGGCAGGCGCAGCGCCTCGGCAGGGCCTGCACTGAGACGCGCCAGCAGGGTCGGCAGGTCCAGCAAACCATCTTCCACCAACGTCATTGCCAGCGGCAGCAACAGCTCGACGCTGCTGATGCCTGGCTCCGTCGCGCCGAACGGCGCCAGCTTGGCATCCCGCTCGTGGGGTTGGTGATGGCTGGAAATCGCCGAAACCACCCCGGACTTCACCGCCGCCCGCAAACCGTCACGGTCAGCGCGGGTACGCAGTGGCGGCTGCACGTGATACAGGCTGGAGAAGTCGATCAGCGCCTCATCCGTCAGAATCAGCTGATACAGCGCCACATCCGCCGTCACCGGCAATCCGCGGGCTTGGGCCTGAGCGATCAGGGCCACGCCGCGAGCGCTGGTCAGCTGGCTGAAGTGCGCGCGTACGCCGCTTTGTTCCACCAGCAGCAGGTCGCGGGCCAGGGCCACGGTCTCGGCGGTTTCCGGGATGCCCGGCAGGCCGAGGAAGCTCGCGGTGGCGCCTTCGTGGGCCAGGCCGCCTTCGGCCAGGTCACGGTCCTGGGAGTGGAAAATCACGGTCAGGTCGAAAGTCGCCGCATATTCCAGCGCACGGCACAGGGTGCGGGTGCTGCGAAAGCTCTCCAGGCCGTTGCCGAAGGCCACGCAGCCTGCGTCGCGCAGGGCGATCAGTTCGGCCAGTTGTTCACCGTCCAGCCCTTTGCTCAGGGCGCCGATGGGGAACACTTTGCAGTTGCCGGCTTCGCGGGCGCGGTCGAGGATCAGTTCGGTCACCGCCGAGGTGTCCAGCACCGGTTTGGTGTGGGGCGGGCAGCACAGGCTGGTCACGCCACCGGCAGCGGCGGCGCGGGTTTCGCTGGTGATGTTGCCCTTGCGGCTGTAGCCCGGCTCACGCAGGGCGACGTTCAGGTCAACCAGGCCAGGCGCGGCGATCAGGCCTTTGGCGTCGATAGTTTCGCTGGCGCTGAAGCCTGCGGGTGCGGCGCCGATGGCAATGATCTTGCCGGCTTCCAGGTGTAGATCGGTGACTTGATCCAGGCCGCTGGCCGGATCGATGACTCGGGCGCCGAGAATGCTGAGCTTCACTGGGCGTTCTCCTGCTCGAATTGACGTTGCGCGGTTTGCCCGCTCATGGCCATGGACAACACCGCCATGCGGATGGCGATGCCGTACGTGACCTGGTTGAGAATCACCGACTGCGCGCCATCGGCCACCGCCGACTCAATCTCCACGCCACGGTTGATTGGCCCCGGGTGCATCACGATGGCGTCCGGCTTGGCGCCGGCCAGGCGTGCGGTGGTCAGGCCGAACAGGCGATAGAACTCGCCTTCGCTCGGCAGCAGGCCGCCCGCCATACGCTCGCGCTGCAGGCGCAGCATGATCACCACGTCCACATCCTTGAGGCCCTCGGCCATGTCGGTGTAGACCTTCACGCCGTACTGCTCGATGCCGATCGGCAGCAGGGTCTTGGGGGCGATCACGCGGATGTCCGGGCAACCCAGGGTTTTCAGGGCCAGCATGTTCGAGCGCGCAACCCGCGAGTGCAGGATGTCGCCGACAATGGCCACCGAGAGGTTTTCAAAGCTGCCCTTGTGCCGCCGGATGGTCAGCATGTCGAGCATGCCCTGGGTCGGGTGGGCGTGACGGCCGTCGCCGCCGTTGATGATCGCCACATTCGGGCACACGTGCTCGGCGATGAAGTGCGCAGCACCGGAATCGCCGTGGCGCACCACGAACATGTCGGCGGCCATGGCTTCCAGGTTGCGCAGGGTGTCGAGCAGGGTTTCGCCCTTGCTCGCCGACGAGGTGGACACGTTCAGCGTGATCACGTCAGCCGACAGGCGTTGGGCCGCCAGTTCAAAGGTGGTGCGGGTGCGGGTCGAGTTCTCGAAGAACACGTTGCAGATGGTCTTGCCGCGCAGCAACGGGACTTTCTTCACCGCCCGGCCGCCGACTTCGAGAAACGAGTCGGCCGTGTCGAGGATTTCGGTGAGCAGTTCGCGGGGCAAGCCGTCGAGGGACAGGAAGTGTTGCAGCTGGCCCTGAGCATTGAGCTGCAGCGGGCGCTTGGCATCTAGAGGCGTCATCGCGGGGACTCTTTACAAGGCGGTTTAAAGGGTAAGGTCTTGCAGTTCGAGTTCGAGCGGCGTGGGACCGGACAATTTTACCCGCTGGTGGGCTTCCAGGGACAGGGTGGCGCCGACCACGTCCGGGCTGATCGGCAATTCGCCGGCGTCCAGGTCCAGCAAACAGACCAGGGTCACGCTGGCCGGGCGGCCGTAGTCGAACAGTTCGTTCATCGCGGCACGTATGGTGCGACCGCTCATCAGCACGTCATCGATCAGCACCAGGTGCTGGCCTTCGATCTCGAAGGGCAGGGCCGAGGGGCGCACTTGCGGGTGCAGGCCGTTCTGGCTGAAGTCGTCACGATAGAAAGACACGTCCAGGGTGCCCAGGGGCGAGTCGCTGCCCAGTTCTTCCAGCAGCGCCTGGGCCACCCACACGCCACCGGTGCGGATGCCGATAAAGCGCGGCTCGCTGATGGCACGGTGTTCCAGGTGCGCCTTGAGGCGGATCGCCATCTGGCTGATCAGGTCGGCGGGATTGGGCAGGCTCATGGGTGCTCCTTCTAGGCCTCGCGCAGGCAAGGTCCGGGCTCAAACGTAAGAAGACGCGGCAAGCCGCGTCAGTCAGGATTCAAATAAAGCGGTGTTTTCATCCAGCCAGCCCTGCAACAGCAGGGCCGCGGCGATGGCATCCACCGGGTTGTCGCGGTAACTGCCTTTCTGCCCGCCACGGTCACGGCGCTCGCCCTTGGCTTCGAACGTGGTCAGGCGTTCGTCGTGGGTATAGAAGGGCAGGTTGTAGCGGCCGTTCAGGCGGCGGGCGAACTTTTCGGCCCGCAGGCACATCTCGCTCGGGGTGCCGTCCATGTTCAGCGGCAGGCCGACCACCACGGCGTCGGGCTTCCACTCCTTGATCAGGGCTTCGACCTGGTTCCAGTCCGGCACGCCGTTCTGGGCCTTCAGGGTGCACAGCTCGCGGGCCTGGCCGGTAATCACCTGGCCGACGGCGACGCCGATCTGTTTGGTGCCGTAGTCGAAACCGAGGATCAGACGCAAGGCCATCAGGCGTGCCCCGCCTGGCTGGTCAGCAGGCTGAGGTTGATCCGCAGCTTGGCGGCGGCCGCTTCCAGGCGCAGTTCGCTGGGGGTGTTGAACAGGATGTCGGCATCGAACGGGCAGGTCAGCCAGGCATTGCTCGCCAGCTCCGCCTCCAGTTGCCCGGCTTCCCAGCCGGCGTAGCCGAGGGTGATCACACTTTGATCAGGCCCCACGCCGTCGGCAATCGCGAACAGGACGTCCTGGGACGTGGACAGGGACAACCCTTCAAGGTCCACGGTCGCCTGGAATTTCGGCCCGGTGGGGTGCAGCACAAAACCCCGGTCCGTCTGCACCGGCCCGCCGATGTAGATCGGTACGTGCTGGCAGCTGGCGGGTGGGTCGATGTCCGGGCGCAGTTGCTCGAGGATATCGGCCAGGTTCAGGTCTTGCGGGCGGTTGACCACCAACCCCATCGCACCATTGGCGGTGTGCTCGACGATGTAGGTCAAGGTCTGCGCAAAGTTCGGGTCGGCCATATGGGGCATGGCGATCAGGAATTGGTGCTTGAGGTAGGTCGGGCTGACATTTTTCATGTCCGCTAGTGTGGCGTTGGAGGGGCGAACTGACAAGCTGAGGATGCGCAGGAATTGGTTTGGCGTGTTGATTCTCTGTAGGAGCGAGCTTGCTTGCGAAAAACCTGAGAGCGCCGGGTTAAGCCAGAAAGCCCGCGTTATCGTTAACGATCTTCGCGAGCAAGCTCGCTCCTACAGAAAGCAGGGTTGGTTAGTTGCTCGACAGCCGATCACCTTTGGCAAAGCGCCAGGTGCGAATGATTTCCAGACGGTCGATGTCGTTCAGGTCCCCGGTAAACGGCGCAAAAGGCGCCGCCAGGCGCACGATGCGTTGCGCTGCCTGGTCCAGCAGCGGTTGGCCGGAGGACTCCAGCACCTGCACCTCGTACAAGGTGCCGTCGCGGTTGATCGACACCAGCAGTCGCAAATTGCCGTAGATCTGCTGGCGACGGGCTTCGTCCGGGTAGTTCAGGTTGCCGATGCGCTCGACCTTCTTGCGCCACTCATCCTTATACCAGGCGCCTTTGTCGCGCATGGTGGAGGCGGCGTTGAGGCGGTAGATCCGCGGGCGCTTGGCGTACAGCTGTTGTTCGTGGGCCAGTTCGGCTTCCAGGCTGGAGATCTCACTGGAGAGTTGCGAGCTGTCAAACGTCGGGGCCGGCGGGGCAGGCGTGGGTTCGGTCTTGGCCTTTTCGCGCTGGGTCGGGGCTTTTTGCGGCTTGGGCGCCACGGTGGTGACCGCCGCCTTGGGGGCGGCCTGTTTCACCTCCGGCTTGGGCGCCGGCGGTGGCGTGACCTTATTGACCTTGTTGTCCTGGAATGGCGCGACTTCAGTGGTCTTGGGCACGGCCTTCTTGTCGAGGGTGCCGCTGCCTTGCTGATTGTCCTGGGCGAGAAAGTCGGCTTTTTCGGGCTTCTTTTCGCTTTTGAACGTGGCGAGGGTGATTTCCAGGGTCTTGGTGATCTGCTTGGGTTCGGCAAAGGTGAAACCCAGGCCGAGGATCAACGCCAGGTGAATCAACGCCGCCAGAAACAGGGTAAATCCGAGCCGATCAGCCGGGCGCACGCCGCTGTGGGAGAGTTCGGGGGGCAGATCGGACGGGAGCGTCATGACAAGAAAACCAACATCGCGCGTTTCACAGGTGGCGCATGATAACGCAATGTTGGTTTGTGTCCGGCTGTTCTATGTCACTTGGCTTGTAGCTTGGCGGCAATCGCAGCCATCAGCATTTCGCCGATGTTCGTGCCAAATGCGTTGTCGATCTCGCGAATACAGGTCGGGCTGGTGACGTTGATTTCGGTGAGGTTCTCGCCGATTACGTCCAGTCCTACGAACAGCAGGCCTTTTTCGCGCAGGGTCGGGCCGACTTGGGCTGCAATCCAGCGATCCTTGTCCGTCAGCGGGCGGGCTTCACCCCGGCCACCGGCGGCCAGGTTGCCGCGGGTCTCGCCGGCGGCCGGAATGCGCGCCAGGCAGTAAGGCACCGGCTCGCCGTCGATCATCAGGATGCGCTTGTCGCCGTCCTTGATCGCCGGAATGTAGGCCTGGCCCATGATCTGCTGGGTGCCCAGCGCAGTCAGGGTCTCCAGGATCACCGACAGGTTCGGGTCGCCGGCGCGGTGGCGGAAGATCGAGGTACCGCCCATGCCGTCCAGCGGCTTGAGGATCACATCGCCGTGCTTGGCGGCGAATTCGCGCAGCACATCGGCGCGGCGGCTGACCACGGTCGGCGGCGTGCACTGCGGGAACAGCGTGGCGAACAGCTTTTCATTGCAGTCGCGCAGGCTCTGGGGCTTGTTGACGATCAGCACGCCCGCGCGCTCGGCCTGCTCCAGCAGGTAGGTGGAGTAGACGAACTCCATGTCGAACGGCGGATCCTTGCGCATCAGGATCACGTCGAGGTCGCTCAGGGGGCTGTCGATTTCGTCTTGCAGCTCGAACCACTTCTCGGGGTTGGCAAACACCTGCAGGGGGCGCATCCGCGCCCGCGCTTCACCGTCGCCCTGGTAAAGGTCCGGCTGCTCCATATAGAACAGGCTCCAGCCGCGGGCCTGGGCGGCCAGCAGCATGGCCAGCGAGCTGTCCTTTTTATAGGAAATGCTGGCGATAGGGTCCATGACAATGCCGACGCGAACGCTCATGGGGGATTTCCTCTAGCAAATAAGGGCGCATAAAAGTGGCGTCAGAGTGGCGCTGCGGCTGTTGTGGGTCAAGGAAAAACCACCACGCGGGTCGGCCGATAGATTGCGTTCTGAGACTGTGCTAAAAAGGCTGCCATGGCACATCAGCCCTTGAATTCCGAGGCTTTTGGCGCTCGTCCTGTGCAACATCAGGCAGTACACACCGAAAACCTATTCGCTGTGGCGATGGTAGAGCAGATATGGAACAGCATTCCAACGCCTTGAAAGTGATGGTGATCGACGATTCGAAAACGATTCGCCGCACGGCCGAAACACTGTTGAAGAACGTAGGGTGCGACGTCATCACGGCCATCGACGGTTTCGATGCCCTGGCCAAGATTGTTGACCATCATCCACACATTATCTTTGTCGACATCATGATGCCGCGCCTGGATGGCTATCAGACCTGCGCGCTGGTGAAGAACAACCCGGCGTTCAAGTCGATCCCGGTAATCATGCTGTCCTCCAAGGATGGTCTGTTCGACAAGGCCAAGGGGCGCATCGTCGGCTCTGATCAGTTTTTGACCAAGCCTTTCAGCAAGGAAGAACTGCTGAGCGCGATCAAGGCCTATGTACCGGGCTTCGCCGCAGTAGAACAAGCACACTGACGGGGGCCCCACGAGGGCTTGCGTCTACTAGATAAGTGGGGAAAACCATGGCACGTGTTCTGATCGTCGACGATTCGCCGACTGAAATGTACAAACTGACCGAAATGCTCGAAAAGCACGGTCACACCGTCCTCAAGGCCCAGAACGGCGGCGATGGCGTTGCGCTGGCCCGTCAGGAAAAGCCGGATGCGGTGCTGATGGATATCGTGATGCCGGGCCTCAATGGCTTCCAGGCCACTCGTCAGTTGACCAAAGATGCCGAGACCAGCCACATCCCGGTGATCATCATCACCACCAAGGATCAGGAAACCGACAAGATCTGGGGCGAGCGCCAGGGCGCCAAGGATTACCTGACCAAGCCGGTAGACGAAGAAACCCTGATCGCCACCCTGAACAAGGTGCTGGCCGGCTGACGGCACGTTCCCATGACCGAGTCGCAAACCGCCTTCGAGCTGCTGCTGGACATCGACCGCCGCTGCCGCTTGCTGGCTGCCGACCTGCCGTCCCAGGAAACCCGGTTGCTCAGCTGGAGCGGGATCGGGTTTCGCCTGGGCGAACACTGGTACGTGGCGCCCATGGGCGAGGTGGCGGAAGTGCTGCACGAACCGCGCTGTACCTTGATGCCCGGGGTCAAGCCGTGGATCAAGGGCGTGGCCAACCTGCGCGGGCGCTTGCTGCCGGTGATGGACCTGGGCGGTTTCCTCGGCCTTGAGCTGTCGGTGGCGCGCAAACAACGGCGGGTGCTGGTGGTGGAGTATCAGGACGTGTTTGTCGGCCTGTTGGTGGACGAGGTGGTGGGCATGCAGCATTTCGCACAAGACGCGTTGTCGACGAGCACCGCAGGCGGCGCGCCGTTTATCCAGGGCCAGTTCGACGGCGACCAGCTGTGGCAGGTCTTCAGCCCCTTCGCCCTGGCCCAGGCTCCAGGTTTCATGGATGTCGCCGCATGAGTACCGTCACCCCGGTCAAACCCCAGGAAGCCTCCCGCAGCCGCTCGCAGATCATCGTGCTGTTTATCGCGCTGATCGTGTTCATCATGCTGCTGTTCGCCAACTTCGCGTACCTCAACACCCAGTCTACCTACGACAAACAGTACATCGGCCACGCCGGTGAGCTGCGGGTGCTGTCCCAGCGCATCGCCAAGAACGCCACCGAGGCTGCCGCCGGCAAGGCGGCGGCGTTCAAGCTGCTGGGGGATGCACGCAACGATTTTGCCCAGCGCTGGGGTTACCTGAAAAAAGGCGACCCGGCCACCGGCCTGCCCGCTGCACCCACCGCCGTGCGTGCAGAAATGCGCGCCGTGCAGACCGACTGGGAAGCGCTGCTGAAAAACGCCGATGCGATTCTGGCCAGCGAGCAAACGGTGCTGTCGCTGCATCAAGTGGCCGCGACCCTGGCGGAAACCGTTCCGCAGTTGCAGATGGAGTCGGAAAAGGTTGTCGATATTCTGCTGCAACGCGGCGCACCGGCCAGCCAGGTAGCGTTGGCCCAGCGCCAGTCATTGCTGGCCGAACGCATCCTGGGGGCGGTAAACACCGTGCTGGCGGGGGACGAGACTGCCGTGCAGGCCGCCGATGCCTTTGGCCGCGATGCCAGCCGTTTCGGCGTGGTGCTCAGTGGCATGCTCAACGGCAATCCCGGGCTGCGCATCACCCAGGTTGAAGACCACGACGCCCGCGCCCGGTTGGCGGAGATTTCCGAGCTGTTCGAATTCGTCTCCGGTTCCGTGGACGAAATCCTCGAGACCTCGCCGCAGCTGTTCCAGGTGCGCGCCTCGGCGAGCAATATCTTCAACCTGTCGCAAACCCTGCTGGACGAAGCCTCGCACCTGGCCACCGGCTTTGAAAACCTGGCGGACGGGCGCACTTTCGACACCATCGGCGGCTACGTGCTGGGCTTGCTGGCGCTGGCCTCGATCATCCTGATCGGCCTGGTGATGGTCCGCGAGACCAACCGCCAGTTGCGGGAAACCGCCGAGAAGAACGAGCGCAACCAGAACGCGATCATGCGCCTGCTGGATGAGATTGAAGACTTGGCCGACGGCGACCTGACCGTCACCGCCTCGGTCACCGAAGACTTCACCGGCACCATTGCCGACTCCATCAACTATTCCGTGGACCAACTGCGCGACCTGGTGGCCACCATCAACCTCACTGCCGGCCAGGTGGCTGGTGCGGTGCAGGACACCCAGGCCACCGCCATGCACCTGGCCCAAGCGTCGGAGCATCAGGCACAGCAGATTGCCGAAGCGTCCACGGCGATCAACCAGATGGCCCAGTCCATCGACCAGGTGTCGGCCAACGCCGCCGAATCTTCGGCAGTGGCCGAGCGTTCGGTAGAGATTGCCAACAAGGGCAACGAGGTGGTGCACAACACCATCCACGGCATGGACAACATTCGCGAACAGATCCAGGACACCGCCAAGCGCATCAAGCGCCTGGGGGAATCGTCCCAGGAAATTGGCGACATCGTCAGCCTGATCGATGACATCGCCGAGCAGACCAACATCCTCGCGCTCAACGCCGCGATCCAGGCGAGCATGGCCGGTGATGCCGGGCGTGGTTTTGCGGTAGTGGCCGATGAGGTACAGCGCCTGGCTGAGCGCTCTTCGGCGGCGACCCGACAGATCGAAACCCTGGTGCGAGCGATCCAGACGGATACCAACGAAGCCGTGATTTCCATGGAGCAGACCACCACCGAAGTGGTGCGCGGTGCGCGGCTGGCCCAGGACGCCGGGGTAGCGCTGGAAGAGATCGAAGGCGTGTCGAAAACCCTGGCGGCGCTGATCCAGAGTATCTCCAACGCGGCGCAGCAGCAGACGTCGTCGGCGGGGCAGATTTCCCTGACGATGAACGTGATCCAGCAGATCACCACTCAGACTTCGTCAGGCTCTACGGCCACTGCCGAGAGCATCGGCAACCTGGCAAAAATGGCCAGTCAGTTGCGGCGGTCGGTGTCGGGGTTCACCTTGCCGGCGGCGAAGCGGGTGGATGAGTGAAATGCGCCCTCGAAAACACCGAAAAGCAAATGTGGGAGCGGGCTTGCTCGCGAATGCGGTGTGTCAGTCGCCGACGCTTTGTCTGACCCACCGCATTCGCGAGCAAGCCCGCTCCCACAGTTGATCTCCTTTGTTTTGAGATCGGTGTACGCATGACCCAGCACTACCAGCAACTCATGAATTCAGACGGGAGCGGTTATGGTTGATCGGCACGACTACGTGGCCCTCGAATGGGTCAAGGGCGAAATTGCCGAAACCCTGAAACAGGCCCGCTCGGCGCTGGACGCCTATGTTGAAGAAAGCAGCAGCGAGGCCATCGGCCAGTGCCTGGAATGCATCCATCAGGTGCATGGCAGCCTGTTGATGGTCGAGTTCTACGGCGCGGCCCTGTTCGCTGAAGAAATGGAACAACTGGCCCTCGCCCTGCAAGGCGCGCGCGTCAGCCAGCGCGACGAAGGCATTCGCCTGCTGCAACAGGGCCTTGGCCAACTGCCGCTGTACCTCGACCGCGTACACAGCGCCCGGCGCGACCTGCCCCTGGTAGTGCTGCCGCTGCTCAACGACCTGCGCAGCGTGCGCGGCGAAAGCCTGCTCTCGGAAACCAGCCTGTTCAGCCCGCAACTGCTGGTGATCCCGCCGCTGCCCGAAGACGCCCTGGCCCAGCGCACGCCAGAGGATTTCCCCGAGCTGCTGCGCCAGTGGCGGCAGATGCTGCAACAGGCGCTGGTCGGTTTGCTGCGCGAAGACCACGGCCCCAGCAACCTGGAAGACATGGCGCGGGTCTTCGCCCGCCTCGAAGCCCTGTGCCATGGTGCGCCGCTGCTACCGTTGTGGCAGGTGACCTCGGCGCTGGTGGAAGGCATGCTCATTGGCGTGGTTGCCAATAGCCCGGCGTTGCGCAGTTTGCTCAAGGCCTGCGACAAGCAACTCAAGCGCCTGCTGATCCAGGGCATCAACACCCCGGCCCCGGATGAGCTGCTCAAGAGCCTGTTGTTCTACGTCGCCAAAGTCACCCGACCGACTCCACGGATGCAAAGTTTGAAAGAACGATATGGCCTCGATGAAGCTTTGCCCGACAGCGCCGTGGTGGACGCCGAACGCGCCCGCCTGGCCGGCCCGGACCGCGACGCGATGGGCTCGGTGCTCGGCGCGTTGTGCGAGGAGCTGGTGCGGGTCAAGGAACGCCTGGACCTGTTCGTACGCAGCGACCGTCAGCACGCCTCGGACCTTGAGGCGTTGCTGGCGCCGCTGCGGCAGATCGCCGATACCCTCGCCGTATTGGGCTTCGGCCAGCCGCGCAAAGTGATCATCGACCAACTGGCGGTGGTACTCGGCCTGGCCCAGGGGCAGCGCGAACCCAACGATGCGGTATTGATGGACGTTGCCGGTGCGTTGCTCTACGTCGAGGCCACGCTGGCCGGGATGGTCGGCACTGTCGAGCCGGAGCGCCGCGAAGAAAGCCGCCTGCCTACCACCGACCTGACGCAGATCCACCACCTCGTCATCCGCGAATCCTGCCAGTGCCTGACCCAGGCCAAAGAGCTGGTGATCGACTGCATCGAGGCTCACTGGGACCGCCAGCGCCTGGAGTCGCTGCCCGAGTTGCTGACCCAGGTGCGCGGCGCGCTGGCGATGATTCCGCTGCCCCGTGCGGCGAGCCTGATGCGTGGCTGCAATGACTACGTCAACGAGCAACTGATGGTCGGCGACGCCCCACCTTCCGAGGCGCAGCTTGAGCATTTTGCCGATGTGCTCACCAGCCTCGAGTACTACCTGGAACGCATGCTCCAGGACCACGACGCCCCGGGCGAACGGGTGCTGGAAGTCGCCGCTGAAGGCCTGGCCGCGCTGGGCTATTTGCCGGCCGAAAAACCCTGGCGCCAGGCACTGCTTGAGCAGGGTGATACGCCCACGGAGCAAACCCCGTTCCTCGCCGATGCGTTGGCCAGCCCCACCTCGCGCCTCAACCCGCCGGCACTCCAGCGTCCCGGCAGCCTGCTGCCGCCGCCCGCCGGTGAAGAAGCCATCGATGATGAACTGCGGGAAGTCTTCCTCGAAGAAACCGCCGAAGTTCTCGACGTGCTGCATCGCTATGTGCCTGCCGGCACCGCCAGCCTGGTAGACAAGGCCACCCTGAGCGAAATGCGCCGCGCCTTCCACACCTTGAAAGGCAGTGGCCGCATGGTGCGCGCCCTGGTGTTGGCGGAGCTGGCCTGGGCCGTGGAAAACCTGCTCAACCGCGTGCTGGAACGCAGCGTCGCGCCGGGCCCGGATGTGCAAGCAGTGCTGGATGACGTGTTGGAATTGCTGCCGGAGCTGATCACCGATTTTGCCGACAATGCCCAGCGCCAGCGCGATGACGTAGACGAACTGGCGGCGCGGGCGCACGCCCTGGCCAGCCGTGTCGAAGCGTCGGCCACAGACCCGGCCGCCCTGGACCCGCAGTTGCTGGAAATCTTCCGCAACGAAGCCCAGAGCCACCTCGACAGCCTCAACCGCTTCCTGCAACAGGCCACCGAGCACCTGCCGCTGCAAGTCAGTGATGACCTGCAACGCGCACTGCACACCCTCAAAGGCAGCGCCTATATGGCCGGTGTGTTGCCCATCGCCGAACTGGCGCGCCCGCTGGATCACCTGACCCGCGAATACAAGGCCCACCGCCTGCCGCTGGACCTGGATGAAATCGAATTGCTGCTGGAGGCCGAAGCGTTGTTCCAGCGCGGCGTGCGCCAGCTGGACAGTGACCCTCACGCGGCCATCAATGGTGCAGCAGGGCTGATCGAGCGCACGCAAAACCTGCTGAACAGCCAGCTTGAAGCCTTGCTGAATGCGCCCAACACCGGCCTGCGGATCAAGCGCGACCCGCAGTTGATCGCCAACTTCCTGGCCCAGGGCATGGACATCCTGCTGGACGCCGAAAGCCTGCTGCGCCGCTGGCAACAGCACCCCGGCGAACGCCAGGAACTGAGCGCGCTGCTGGACGAACTGACCACCCTCGGCGAAGGCGCGCACCTCGCCGACCTGCACCCGATGGACGAATTGTGCGAAGCCTTGCTCGACCTCTACGGCGCAGTGGAAGAAAGCAGCCTGGCGGTCAGCGAGCGCTTCTTCCACGAGGCCGAACAGGCCCACGAAGCCCTGATCAACATGCTCGACCAACTGGCCGCCGGCCAGGAAATCAGCGCGGCGCCGGCCCGGGTACGCGCCCTGCGCGAGCTGCTGGATGAAGGCCTCGACCCGTCCGCCACCGGCTTGATCAAGACCGATGGCAGCCGCGCGCTGAGCATCTCCGAGCTGGGCGCCGCTACGGCGAAGCTCGATCAGGGTTTTGCGGTGGATGACGAGATCGTCGAGATCTTCCTTGAGGAAGCGGTGGACATCCTCGACAGCGCCGGCCAGTCCTTGAAGCGTTGGCTGCTGGACCCGGATAACGCAGCGCCGCTGTCATCGTTGCAGCGGGATTTGCACACCCTCAAGGGTGGCGCGCGCATGGCTGAAATCGGCGCGGTGGGCGACCTGGCCCTTGAGCTGGAAAACCTTTACGAAGGTTTGGTGGACCGTCGCTACAGCTATTCCAGCGAGCTGGCCAATGTGTTGATGGCCAGTCATGAGCGGCTGGCGCTGTTGCTTGAGCAACTGCAACACCAGCAACCGTTGAGCGACTCCTCCGACCTGATCAGCCACTTGCGTGAGTTGCGCCAAGGCACCGGACAAGCGGCGCCCGCAGCGGCCGCCGAAGTCGAGACGCCGGGCAGTGATCCCGAGCTGCTGGATATCTTTCTCGAAGAGGCCGCCGACATCCTCGACAGCTCCGGCGCCGCGCTGTTGCGCTGGCAGGCCGAGCCGAAAAATCGCCAGGAAGTCGAGACACTGCTGCGCGACCTGCACACCCTCAAGGGCGGCGCTCGCATGGTCGAGATCGGCCCGATTGGCGACCTGGCCCATGAGTTGGAGTTTCTCTATGAGGGCTTGTCGGCAGGTTTGCTGGCGCCCTCGGCGGAGCTGTTCGCCTTGCTGCAAGGCTGCCACGACCGCCTGGCGCAGATGATCGATGCGGTGGCGGCGGGAATGCCGGTGGGCTCGGTGGACCTGCTGATCGAGCGCATCAAGAGCCTGGTGCGTCCGGCTGAAGTGACGGACGCACCGGTGGCGTTGACGGCAACCAAAACCGAGGCGGTGCCGGCCAGCGACCCGGCCGCCGACATGGTGAAGATCTCTGCCGACTTGCTGGATGACCTGGTCAACCTGGCGGGTGAAACTTCGATCTTCCGTGGGCGTATCGAGCAGCAGGTCAACGATGCGAGCGTTGCCCTCAACGAGGTGGAAACCACCATCGAGCGTATGCGCGATCAACTGCGCCGCCTCGACACCGAGACCCAGGGCCGCATCCTCAGCCGCCAGCAGGCCGAGGCCGAACGCCTGGGCTACGAAGAATTCGACCCGCTGGAAATGGACCGCCATTCCCAGTTGCAACAACTGTCCCGGGCCTTGTTCGAATCGGCTTCCGACCTGCTCGACCTCAAGGAAACCCTCGACCGCCGCAACCAGGACGCCCACAACCTGCTGCAGCAACAGGCGCGCATCAACACCGAGTTGCAGGAAGGCCTGATGCGCACGCGCATGGTGCCCTTCGAACGCATGCTGCCACGGCTTAAACGCATCGTGCGGCAGGTGGCGGGCGAGCTGGGCAAGGACGTGGAATTTATCGTCGGCAATGCCGAAGGCGAGATGGACCGCAACGTGCTGGAGCGCATGGTCGCGCCGCTGGAACACATGCTGCGCAACGCCGTCGACCACGGCCTGGAATCCCGCGATGCACGATTGCTGGCCGGTAAACCCGAGAAAGGCCGCATCACGCTGGACCTGACCCACGAAGGCGGCGACATCGTTTTCGACATGCGCGACGACGGCGCCGGCGTGCCGCTTGAAGCCGTGCGGCGCAAGGCGATCAAGCGTGGCTTGCTCGACCCCAGCCTGGAAATCAGCGACCGCGACGTGTTGCAGTTCATCCTGCAACCGGGGTTTTCCACTGCCGAAAAAATCACCCAGATTTCCGGGCGTGGCGTGGGCATGGACGTGGTGCATGAAGAAGTGCGCCAGCTGGGCGGCTCGATGGTCATCGACTCGACGCCGGGAGAGGGCGTGCACTTTCGCATTCGCCTGCCGTTCACTGTGTCGGTCAACCGGGCGATGATGGTGCAGTGTGCCGACGATCAATACGCGATCCCGCTGAACACCATCGAAGGCCTGGTGCGGGTCATGCCCCATGAGCTGGAAGGGCACTATCAGCAGGACCCGCCGCGCTACGAATACGCCGGCCAACGCTACGAACTGTTCTACCTCGGCGACCTGCTGCACACCGTCGGCCGGCCGAACCTGCTGGGCCAGTACCAGCCGCTGCCGGTGCTGCTGGTGCAATGCAACGAACGGCGCGTGGCGGTGCAAGTGGACGCCATGGCCGGCACCCGGGAGATCGTGGTCAAGGGCCTGGGGCCGCAGTTTGCCGGGGTGAAGGGCGTGTCTGGCGCAACCATCCTTGGCGATGGCCGCGTGGTGCTGATCATCGACCTGATGGCGCATATCCGCGCCCGGCCACCGGCGTTGCCGGCCCAGGCGGCGGACGCTCCGTTGATCCTCAACGACCCGCTGAAAAAGCGCCCGCTGCTGGTGCTGGTGGTGGACGACTCGGTCACCGTGCGCAAAGTCACCAGCCGCCTGCTGGAGCGCAACGGCATGAACGTGCTCACCGCCAAGGACGGCATCGACGCCATGGCCGTGCTGGAAGAGCACACCCCGGACCTGATGCTGCTCGACATCGAAATGCCGCGCATGGACGGCTTCGAAGTGGCCATCCAGGTGCGCGACGACCCGCGGCTGATGCGCATGCCCATCATCATGATCACCTCCCGCACCGGGCAAAAACACCGTGATCGTGCAATGGCGATTGGCGTCAACGACTACCTCGGCAAGCCTTATCAAGAGTCGGTGCTGCTGGAAAGCATCGCTTACTGGAGCAAGTCCCGTGCTTGATCACCGCGCAACTCAACTCACCGGCTTGCTGCTGCCATTGGCCGACCGTCACCTGTTGTTGCCCAACGTCGCCGTGGCCGAGCTGATCGACTTCCAGCGCGGCGAACCGGCCAGTGATGCGCCGCCGTGGTATTTGCGGCAGGTTACCTGGCGGGATCGGCAGTTGCCGTTGATCAGCTTTGAGGCCGCGTGTGGCGAGTCGGGCGTGGTGGGAGAGCGGGCGCGGATTGTGGTGTTGAACACCCTCGGAGGACGGCCGACGTTGAAGTTTATTGCGTTGGTGATCCAGGGGATTCCGCGCTCGTACAAGCTCGATAGCCAGTTGAGTTATGTGGACGTGCCGTTGTGCCCGCTGGAGTTGGCGGCGGTGCAGGTGGGGGAGCATGTGGCCAGGGTGCCGGACTTGATGGGATTGGAGGCGTTGTTGGTCGAGGCCGGATTGGCCTGAGTGTAACCGTCAGTCAATCCGTGCAAACCGTTGATGATCGTTCCCACGCTCCGCGTGGGAATGCAGCCTCGGACGCTCTGCGTCCAGCTGGCGATGCAAGGCTTAAGTCTCGCGCTGTGGTGACGCGGAGCGTCACGGGATGCATTCCCACGCAGAGCGTGGGAACGATCGCATCGGCGTGCGCTTTACAGTCGGATTTTTCCTGCAACCTCTCGCGCTGTGCATGAACTTGTTGTGCCCTGCGATCGCGCCTAGTCTTCGTCCGTCATCGCAAAAAACGGTGACACGGACGTGCAAGTCCGGTTACATGTCGGCGCACCAACGCCCATAGCCATTCAACGGGCGTTTTTTATGCCTGCTGTATTTCTTATGGCGGCTGTGCGTGGGAGATCCCTTGGGGTCTGCCGGGGTCCGATATGCCCGGTCTTGCACACCTGCGCACAGCTGCCACCTTATTCGCGTGCAAGCGGACGGTGTCAGCTTCCCTAATACATATCGGAGCTGCACATCATGTTCAAACCTACCCCCAATCCGCCCCACAACACCGAAATCGAACACCGCAAACTCCAGGCCGCCGCCGAGCGTGCGATGGATCATTACTTTCCGCCTTCGGCTTCATCTTCACTCTTTACCGTCACCCCCTCTCAATCCACCGAAGCCCTGCTGGCCAACGCTTCTGAAACCTTTGCCTCACTCAACGCCCTGACTTCCAACCTGGCCTTTGAATTGGAAGGTTCCCAGCGCGGTGTGGTGCTGGCCATTCAGCAGATGAGTGAGCTGGGGCAGTTATTGGTTGATCAGGCACTGGAGCAGGTTGCGCCTTCTTGCGCAGCCTAAAAACTTGATCGTTCCCAAAAAGGGACCTATCGTTCCCTTTTTGGGACTTTTCGGTCGCTGCCATGCAAACCCTGCCCCTTAGCACTGCACTCTTCACCGTGACTCAGCAGAAAGTCTTGGGTTTGCTCTTTGGCAAGCCCGACCAAAGCTTCTTCACCAATGAAATCGCCCGCTGGGCAAAGGTGGGCAAGGGCAGCCTGACCCGCGAGCTGGAGCGTTTGCAGTTGGCAGGCATCCTGACGGTGACGCGCCAGGGCAACCAAACCCACTACCAGGCCAACCCGCAGTGCCCCGTTTACTCGGAGCTGTTGGCCATCGTGCGCAAGACCCTGAGCCTGGATGAGCCATTGCGCAACGCACTGGCTCCATTTGCCACGCAACTGAAGTGGGCATTTATCTACGGTTCCATCGCCAAGGGCGAGGCGCACTCATCCAGTGACATAGATCTGATGCTGATCGGCGAAAGCCTCAACTACAGTGAAGTCATGGAGCAGCTCATGCCGCTGGAAGAGCAACTGGGCCGCACCATCAACCCGACGCTCTATACCCCCGAAGACTGGATCGGCAAATGGAATGCCGGTCATAGTTTTGTGCAGCGGGTGGCGGAGCAGGACAAGATCAACCTGATTGGGGAAAACCCCGTGGAGTCCAAGGATGGACAGCAAGGCAAACCTGGAGAACCTGCAACGTAGTGGTGGCTTGAAGGCAGAGCCGCCGGATCGCAAGGAATGTGATGGGTTGATGCGCTCTGCCCGTGATCGATTGAAGGACGCCAAAACCCCGCAATTATCTTTCGCCAGCCGTTTTGATTTGGCTTACAACGCGGCCCACGCAATCGCCCTCACAGCCTTGCGCTTGCACGGCTATCGCTCGGACAAGCGCTATCTGGTGTTCCAATGCCTGCTTCATACCACCGCAGCCAACAAGGTTCAGGTAAGACTGTTTGCGCTATGCCACGAGCGCCGCAACCTGGCGGAATATGAAGGGTATATGGATGAGGATGAGGGGTTGTTGGAGCAACTGATTGCGCATACTCAAGCGCTATTGAAGGAGGTCGAACAGTGGGTGACTAACCAGAAATAGCGGCTTGGGTGATGAAGCGAGATCAGTCCCAAAAAGGGACTGATCGTTCCCATTTTGGGACTTCTGCGCACGTTCTCCCGAACAGCGCTGAGCAAATGTGGGAGCGGGCTTGCTCGCGAATGCGGTGTGTC
>NZ_JACARS010000233.1:0-974 GCF_013386485.1 Pseudomonas sp. P7758
TCAGTTGCGCCGCTTCAAGCTGGGCCAGGGCATGTTGGTAGTCGGCCAGCGCCGAGTCGGCGATGTTACTGGCGTCGTCGCGGTTTTCCTTGGAGATCACCAGGGCGTCGAGGTCGGCGCGGCGGTGGGCGTTGACCTTGCGCATCTCCCAGGTGGCCTTGCGGGACGCCACCAGGGATTGCGCCTGCTTGACCGCAATCTGGTAATGCTCAGGGTCGATCTGCATCAGCAGGTCGCCCTTTTTCACCAACTGGTTGTCACGCACCGGAACGTTGACCACTTCGCCGGTGACGTCGGCGGCGACGTTGATGATGTCGGCGCGCACCCGGCCATCGCGGGTCCAGGGGGTTTCCATGTAGTGCACCCACAACGTGCGGCCAATCCAGATCGCCAGGGCCAGTACCAGCAAGGTCGCGAGCAGGCTGAAAAACTTTTTCATCGGGGCATTCTCAACGGTAGACGGTCAGCGCCAGGGCGCCGAACAAGCAAGCGAACAGGCTCAGGCGCAGCAGCGCCGGGTGCCAGAAAAAACGGTATAGGTCAAAGCCGGCCAGAAACCGGTCGAGGGCCCAGGCCAGGCCCGCCGCGATCAGAAACATCAGGGTCATGGTGGGCATGTAGACGCCGTGGAAGGCGATTTCACGAGGCATGGGCGGGTCCTTCTTGCTTGAGGGCAGCCAGGGGTGATTGCGGGTCCAGCAATGAGGTGCGGATAAAGTGCAGGTAGCTTTTTACCCGGCGCAGGGCCGAGGTGTCGAAGTGCGGGGCGAAGGGTTCGTCGGTGGCCTGCACGCGGCTGATGGCGTGGTCCACGGCGATCAGGCTGCGCTCCAGGTTGCTGGCGCTGGGTTGCAGGAACAGCCGCACCAACGAGCGGCCCATCACCCGGATCGCCTGGCGCCACGGCTGGGATTCGGCATACGCCGGGTGCACCGGCAGGATCGCCTGTTCCTTGCGCAACTCGATGATCGCGT
>NZ_JACARS010000234.1:0-4805 GCF_013386485.1 Pseudomonas sp. P7758
TCCATGGTACTCGCCAGTCGTTGTTCATCGGCCTGGCAGCCACAGCGATTGCGATGACCATCGCCATCGTGCTTGGCCTGTTTGGCGGGCTGGGCGGCGCGCGGGTGGACCGCGGCGTGGGTTGGTTGCTGGAAGTACTGTTTGCGTTTCCGAGCCTGATCCTGGCGCTGTTGTTCGTGGCGATTTTCGGCAGCGGCATCGGCCCGCTGATCGTCGCCACCGGGCTGGGCAGTGCACCGGGTTATGCGCGGATGGTCCGTGGCCAGGTGCTGGCGGTGCGCAACGCGGGCTATATCGAAGCCGCCCGGGCCCTCGGGCATCCGCCGCTGCGCATCATCCTGCGCCAGTTGCTGCCGAACGCCATGCGCCCGTTGATCGTGACCCTGACCATGGGCGTGGGCCAGGCGATTGTCTGGGCCTCGGCCCTGAGTTTTCTCGGTCTGGGCGCCCGTCCGCCGGCACCGGAGTGGGGGACCATGTTGTCCATGGGCCGCGACTTCATCGCCAACGCCTGGTGGCTGACGTTCTTCCCCGGGCTGTTCATCGTATTGACCACGCTGTCGACCACGGTCACTGGCCGTTACCTGCAACAACGCCTGGAGGGCCGTCTTTCATGAGCGACCAGAAACGCTTGATCGTTGAAGGGCTGTCCATCGAGTTTGCCGGGCAGTCGGTGGTGCGCAATCTGTCTTTCACCCTGGAGCCTGGCAAGACCCTGGCGCTGGTGGGCGAATCCGGCTCCGGTAAAAGCGTCACCGCCCGCAGCCTGATCGGCCTGGCGGGTGCGGGCGCGAAGGTTACGGCGCGCACCTTGAGCTATGACGGTGTGGATTTGCTCAGCCTGTCGGAACGCGGCTGGCGTCGTTTGCGTGGCAATGGCGTCGGTTTCGTGTTGCAGGATGCACTGGTGTCTCTCGACCCGTTGCGGCCGGTGGGCAAGGAAATTCTCGAAGTGCTGGAGACCCATCGCTGGGGCGACCGTCGCAGCCGTGGCGAACGCGTCATCGAACTGCTGGATCTGGTGGGCGTACCCGAACCGCAACTGCGTGCGCGCCAGCGCCCCGATCAACTCTCCGGCGGCCTGCGCCAGCGTGCGCTGATTGCCAGCGCACTGGCATTGAACCCCGGCCTGGTGATTGCCGATGAACCGACCACGGCGCTGGATGCCACGGTGCAGGCGCAGATCCTGCAGGTATTGCAGCAGATCAAGGCCCGTGGCGATTCGCTGCTGATCATCAGCCATGACCTGGCAGTGGTCGCGCAATTGGCGGATGAGGTGCTGGTGCTGCGCCACGGCGAAGTGGTGGAGCAGGGGCCGATGGATCAGGTGCTGCTCAACCCGCGCCACGCCTACACCCGCTCGCTGCTGGATGCGGTGCCCGCCGAACATGCCCGTGGCACACGCCTGTCGCCGGAGCGCAGCAACGCTGTGGCGCAACCACGGCCCGGCGCGGATTCGCCGGTGTTGCTCAAGGCCTCCGGGCTGGGCAAACGGTATGTCGGCCCCGATCAACAGTCGCGCCAGGTGGTGGACGACGTCAGCTTCGAGCTGCGCGCCGGTCGCACCCTGGGCATCGTCGGTGAATCCGGCTCCGGCAAAACCACCGTGGCACGCATCGCCCTCGGCTTGCTGCAACCGGATGCCGGTGAGGTGCGTTTTCTCGACCAGCCATGGGCCGCGGCAGGTACCGAGCGGGTCGAGGAAAAGACCCGCCGTGTGAATCGCCGGGATATCAGCGTGATTTATCAGGACCCGCTGAGTTCGTTCGACCCGCGCTGGACGGTGGGGCAGATCCTCAGTGATGCGCTGGACGTTGCCGGTATCGACGCCGAGCAACAGGCGGCCCGCGTGACACAGTTGCTCGACCAGGTACGCCTGGCGCCGCAATTGGCCGAGCGCCGACCGTTGCAACTGTCGGGCGGGCAGCGCCAGCGCGTGGCGATTGCCCGGGCGATTGCCAGCAACCCCAAAGTGATTATCTGCGACGAGCCGGTGTCGGCGCTGGACGTGTCGGTGCAGGCCCAGGTCCTGGATCTGCTGGCCGACCTGCAAGCCTCGCTGGGCCTGGCCTACCTGTTTATCTCCCACGACCTGGGGGTGATTCGCCACGTCAGCGACGAAGTGTTGGTGATGCGCCACGGCCAGGTGGTGGAAAGCGCCAGCGTCGAGACGTTGTTTGAATCGCCCCAGCACGAATACACCCGGCGCCTGCTGGGCGCGGTGCCACGCCTGCCAGGCAGCGGCAAGCAGTTGGTGGTGCCGGCCCTGGAGCCGGAAAACCCCGGCTGGCTGTTTGATGAATCGCGCCTGTGGAAAATCGCCATCTAGACCTGAATCAAGGAAGTGCCATGAGCAAGTTGTCTGCTGTACCCACGCCGCCGGTTGTAACGGTGGCCGAACTGAACGCCCGCGCCGACCGCATCCTGCCGCAGATTGCCGCCGGCGCTGCGCAACGTGAGCGTGACCGCCAACTGCCGTATGAGGCCGTGGCGCAGATCGCCCAGGCCGGGTTGTTTACCGTGCGGATTCCCAAGCGGTTTGGCGGCGCCGGTGGTTCGGTCAAGGACGTGATTGCCTTGCTGATTCGCATCGCCTCGGCCGACTCCAACGTGGCCCAGGCGCTGCGCCCCGGTTTCGGGTTTGTCGAAGGCCTGCTGGCGTCCCGCGCCGAGGGGGCGGAGGAGGAGCGCGAGCGCTGGTTCGGGCGCTACCTGCAAGGCGCCGTGATCGGCAATGCCGGCTGGGAAGTCGGCGGTGCCAACGGTTCGATCAGTGCGCGCATCGTGCGTGACGGCGAGCACTTTCGCGCTTGCGGCAGCAAGTACTACAGCACCGGTTCGTTGTATGCCGATTGGGTCAGCGCCGTCGCCCTGGACGAGAATGACCAGCCCGTGTCGTTCATCCTGCCCCGCGACCGCCAGGGCCTGGAGTTGCTGGATGATTTCGACGCCATGGGCCAGCGCCTGACCGCCAGTGGCACCACCCATCTGCATGATGTGCAGGTGTTGGCCAGCGAGATCCGCACCCGCACCGTCGAGGAAGGCAAGCGCACGATTGTCACGCCGTTCCTGCAAGTGTTCCTCGCGGCGGTGCAGGCCGGTATTGCGCGCAATGCGCTGAATGATGCGGTGACCTTCGCCAAGGAGCATGCGCGGCCGATCAAGCACAGCAGCGCCACGCGCTCGGTGGATGACCCGTACGTGGAACTGAGCGTGGGCGACGTTTCGGCCCGGGCCTTTACCGCCGAAGCGGTGGTGTTGCACGCGGCGGACTCCATCGACCGCGCCTGGGCTGCGGATCTTGATGCGGTGGCCGTCGACCAGGCGGCAGTGGATGTGGCCCAGGCGCAATACATCGCGGCCGAATCGGCGCTCAAGGCTGCCGAGCTGGTGTTCGACGTGGGTGGCGCTTCCACCACCGGCCGTGCGCATAACCTGGACCGGCACTGGCGCAACGCGCGCACCGTGGCCAACCACAATCCCCGGCACTGGAAAGCCGCAGCCGTGGGCGCCTGGCAACTCAAGGGCACGCCGCCTCCGACATCGGGGCTGTTTTGAACAAAGCCCTCGACCTTTCACACCCCTTGGGCGAGGTGGGCACCGGGCATGCGCGCCGGGTGCCGATGATCATCGGCTGTGCGCTGTTCATGGAACTGATCGACGCCACGGCGGTGCTCACGGCGCTGCCGCAGATGGCCCAGGATTTCGGCGAGCCCAGCGTGCGCATGAACCTGGTGGTGTCGCTGTACCTGTTGGCGGTGGCGCTGTTCGTGCCGGTCAGCGGCTGGGCGGCCGACCGGTTCGGGCCGCGTCGGGTGTTTATCAGCGCCATCGTGCTGTTCACCCTCGCGTCGGTGGCCTGTGCCTGCTCGGGCTCGCTGTTGCAACTGTCCCTGGCGCGTTTGGCCCAGGGCGCCTCGGGGGCGATGATGGTGCCGGTGGGGCAGGTGATCCTGCTGCGCTGGTCGGCGCGGGAAAACCTGCTGCGTGCCATGTCGTACCTGACGGTGGCGGCGCTGGTTGGGCCGCTGCTGGGCCCACCGTTGGGCGGGCTGTTGGTGACGGTGCTGTCGTGGCACTGGATCTTCCTGATCAACCTGCCGATCGGCGTGCTTGGGGTGATCCTGGTGCTGCGCTATATCCCGGACTATTCCGGGACGCCCGGCCAGCCATTGGACGTTCCCGGCCTGTTGCTCAGCGGTGTGGCATTGGGCGGGCTGGTGTTCGGTTTCGAGGTGCTGGGCCACGGCCTGTTGCCGCGCCAGTGGGCGTTGCTGCTGATTGGCGGCGGGCTGTTGAGTGCCTGGCTGTATGTCCTGCATGCACGGCGGACGGCGTACCCGTTGATCGATTTTTCATTGTTGAAAATCCCGACCTTCGCGGTGAGCTTCTGGGGCGGCAACCTGATGCGCATCGGCAGCGCGTCACAGCCGTTTTTGCTGGTGTTGCTGTTCCAGCTGTGTTTCGGGCTTAACCCGTTGCAGGCGGGGCTGCTGAGCGTGGCCGGTGGCGTGGGTGCGTTGCTGATGAAAATGCTGGCAGTGCGGATTGTCAGCCGCTTCGGTTTCCGGCGCACCTTGATCGGCAATGCGGTGCTCACCGGTGCAACCATCCTGGCGTGCAGCCTGTTCGAGGTATCAACGCCTTACTGGATTGTAATACTGGTGTTATTTGGCAGCGGGATCATTCGCTCGCTGCAATTCAGCACCCTGGGGGCGTTGACCTATGCCGACGTGCCACCGGAGCAATCCAGCCGCGCCAGCAGCCTGTCGGCGATGACCATTCAGTTGACGTTGAGTTTATCG
>NZ_JACARS010000235.1:0-1898 GCF_013386485.1 Pseudomonas sp. P7758
CGAAGGCGGACGCCTGACGTTTACCTATGACGAAAAACTCGCGGTCGAACACGGCGAAGTGCTGTTCATCGCCGTGGGTACCCCTTCGGACGAAGACGGCTCGGCTGACCTGAAATACGTGCTGTCCGTGGGCGATGCAGTGGCTCGCCACCGTATCGACCCGGTGATCCTCGTGGAAAAATCCACCGTACCTGTAGGCACTGGCGATACTTTGCGTGCGCACATGGAAAAAGCCCTGCGCATTGCCGGCCGCCACCTGGAGTTCGATATCGTCTCCAACCCGGAATTCCTCAAGGAAGGCTCGGCCGTTGCCGACTGCCGCCGCCCGGACCGGATCGTCATCGGCTGCGAACGTGAAGAAGTGCGCGAGGTGATGCGTGAGCTGTATGCACCGTTCAACCGCAACCACGACCGCATCATCTTCATGGACCTGCGCAGCGCCGAACTGACCAAGTACGCCGCCAACTGCATGCTGGCCACCAAGATCAGCTTTATCAACCAGATCGCCGAACTGGCCGAACACCTGGGCGCCGACATCGAAGCCGTGCGCCTGGGCATTGGTGCCGACTCGCGTATCGGCTACCACTTCATCTACCCAGGTTGCGGTTATGGCGGCTCTTGTTTCCCCAAGGACATGCGCGCCCTGATCCACAGCGCCAAGGCCGCCAACTGCTCCAGCGACCTGCTGGAAGCCGTGGAAGCCATCAACCAGCGCCAGAAGAGCAAGCTGTTCGAACGCGCCAATGCATTCTTCAAGGGCGACCTGCGTGGCAAGACCTTCGCCTTGTGGGGCCTGGCGTTCAAGCCCAACACCGACGACATGCGCGATGCGCCAAGCCGGGTGCTGATGGAAGCCTTGTGGGCCGCCGGCGCCAATGTACGTGCGTTTGACCCGGAAGCCATGCAGGAAACCCAGCGCATCTACGGTGATGACCCGCGCCTGATGCTGATGGGCACCCCGGAATCCACCCTGAGTGGCTCTGACGCCTTGATCATCTGCACCGAATGGCAACAGTTCAAGGCACCGGACTTCGACCTGATCCAGCAACGCCTGAAAACCCCGGTGATCTTCGACGGCCGCAACCTGTACGACGGCGAACGCCTGGCACGCAAAGGCATCCAGTACTTCCCGATGGGCCGCGGCGATTCCTGCAACTTGCCGATCCCCCAGCAAAACTGGGCGCCTCAGGCCGAGGAAGCCTGAGACGTGGACAAAGCTCATCGGCCCCTGCTCAGCCCGACGATCCGCCGACACTCATGGATTTTGGGGCTGCTGGCCCTGATCCTGTTTGTCGCGGGCAACTGGAACCAGGCAATCATCGGCTTTGACTCGCGCTTCGTGCTGTTCGCCCAGGAGATGCTGCGCCACGGGCCGGGGTTCTTCCCGACGACGTACGGGCAACCTTATGCCGATTACCTGGCCACCTCGACGCTGCTGACCTGGCTGCTGTCGGTGCCCCTGGGGCAGGTCACCAGCCTGACGGCCTGGCTACCCACGGCTATCGCTTCGGCGCTGATCGTGGTGCTGCTCTACCGGCTGACCGCGCCCTACTCCCGGCGCTGGGCACTGCTGAGCATCGCGGTGATGCTGCTCAGCAGTACCTTCATCAGCGAAACCCGCGCGGTGTCCCTCGACCAGATGCTGGCGGCAGTGGCCCTGACAGTCTTCTACCTGGGTTACGCCCACGACCACTTCGGCGCCGGCAAGCGCCTGCACTGGCTGTTTGCGCTGCTGATCGTGGGGTTCGCGATCCGTGGGCCGATCGGCCTGGTGATCCCCACCGGCATGCTGTGCAGCTATTACCTGATCAACCGGCAATGGCGCCAGCTCTTCAGTTTCGGCCTGCTGGCGTTGGCGTTACTGGCGGCGTGCGTGGGCCTGCTGTTGCTGCTGGCCA
>NZ_JACARS010000236.1:0-163 GCF_013386485.1 Pseudomonas sp. P7758
GACCCGTTCGGCAGCCTCAGCCCGCGGATGTCGGTGGCGCAGATCATCAGCGAAGGCCTGGAAGTGCATGCGCCGTGCAGCCTCAAGGACCGAGAAGCCCAAGTGATTCGCGTGCTGGAAGACGTGGGCCTGGACCCTGCCAGCCGCCATCGCTACCCCCATG
>NZ_JACARS010000236.1:269-953 GCF_013386485.1 Pseudomonas sp. P7758
TCAAGGACGGCAAGGTGGTGGAACGCGGGCCCAGCGATGAAGTGTTTGCCGCGCCTCAACACCCTTACACCCGGGAACTCCTCGCGGCGGCGCACCCATGAGCACCACTGGCAGCCTCAAGGATTACCAATACGTTCGCGGCCTGGCGATCCAGTCGCTGTTCGAGATCATCGAGCAGTCCAGCGAAGGCACGGTGATTGTCGACGGTGACGCGAACATCGTCTGGATGAACGAGCGCTACGCCAAGCGCTTCGGCCTGAAAAGCGCCGACGAAGCCATCGGGCAACCCTGCGAGCAGGTGATTTCCAACAGCCTGTTGCGCCAGGTGGTGCGTAACGACCAGCCGATATTGCTGGATATCCAGGACACGCCCAAAGGCCCGCTGGTGGTGATGCGCCTGCCGATCCATGACGACGCCGGCAAGGTGATCGGCGCCATCGGGTTTGCGTTGTTTGATGAGCTGCGCAACCTGTCGCCGCTGATCGAGCGCTACCTGAGCATGCAGCAGGAACTGGCTTCCACTCGGTCGCTGCTGAGGTCGCGGCAGAGTAAATACAACTTCGCGCACTTTATCGGCACCAGCGCGGCCAGCCTGGAAGTCAAACGTCGGGCGCGGCGCAGTGCGAGCGCGGAGTCGCCAGTGTTGCTGCTGGGGGAAACCGGGACCGGCAAGGAGCTGCTGGC
>NZ_JACARS010000237.1:0-6538 GCF_013386485.1 Pseudomonas sp. P7758
TGTAAGAGCGGAACCGATATAAGCCATCACCCAAATAACGGATATGCACACACCACAAGCGAGCAAAAAAAAGCCCCGCGACCGAATGACGGCACGGGGCTAAAAATTGGCTGGATGCGACCAACCAAAGGAGCTCTTTAAGTCAAATCACTTGGCACTGGCAATCGTGGTACTCGGCTGCCACCCACCGCCCAACGCCTTGTAGATCGCGACGATCCCACGATACAGATCCACTTCGGCCTGAGCCTGGGAGTCCTCGGCGGCCAAACGCTCACGCTGCGCGTCCAGCAACACCAGGAAGTCCACCGTCCCTTCGCGGTAACGAATCTCCGCCAGATCCGCAGCAGCCCGGCTCGACTCACTCTGACGAATCAGCGAGACCAACCGCTGCTGGCGTTTGCCGTAATCACTGAAGGCATTCTCCGATTCTTCCAGCGCTAACAGCACCTGCTGCTCATAAGTCGCTAGGGCGCCATCCGCCTCGGCATCCGCACCACGCAACCTTGCCCGCACACTGCCCAGGTCAAACGCCGCCCAGGTAATGCTCGGACCCAGCGACCAGGCATTCGCCGCCGCCGACCCAATCTGCGAACCCCGCCCAGCGGTAAACCCGAGGAACCCACTGAGGCTCACCCGCGGAAACAGATCAGCCTTGGCCACCCCAATCCGCGCCGTGGCGGCTGCCAACTTACGCTCGGCACTGAGAATGTCCGGACGACGTTGCAGCAGTTGCCCCGGATCACCAATCGGCAACGCCTTGGCAATCGCCGGCAAATCTTTCGGGCTCAAATCCACGCTCAACTTGTCCGGCCGCTCACCGAGCAGGGTAGCGATACGATTACGCTCGCGAACTTCCTCGGCCTGCAGCTGCGGCACACTGGCTTCTACAGCCGCCAGACGCGCATCGGCCCGCACCACATCGAGCTGATCGCCCACACCGGCATCCCGCAGGCTGACCGTGATACCGCGCGAATCTTCCTGGTTCTTCAGGTTAGCCACCGCGATTTTCTCGCGCAGTTGCGCGCCCCGCAGTTGACCGTAAGCGTCCACCAGCTCGGCAATCATCGTGACTTGCAGTTGATACAGGTCGGCTTCGGCAACCTGTTGGTCAGCGTCGCTGGCCTCCAGGTTGCGGCGGATGCGGCCGAACAAGTCCACTTCCCAGGCCATGTCCAGGCCCAGGTCATAACGCTCACTGTTGACGCGTTTGGTGGTCTGGCCCGGAATCTGGCCTTTGCCCACGTCGCTGCTGGCGCGGCTGGTGATCACCGGCATCACGTCATTGGCAGCGTCGTCACGAATCGCCCGGGCTGCCCGCAGGCGGGCAAATGCCACCCGCAGGTCACGGTTACCGTTCAGGGACTGAGTCACCAACTGGTTAAGGGTCGGGTCCTCGAACTGTTGCCACCAGATGCCTTCGAACTTCGCGTGGTCGTACTGCTTGGCGTCGGCGGCGGCCGTTACGTTGGCCGCCTCCAGTGGCTGGGTTTTATAGTCCGGGCCCACGGCACAGGCGCTCAGCGCCAGTACCAGCAAGCTCGGCAAAAATACTTTCACGCTCATTGCTGTGTCTCCAGCTTCAAGGCCTTGGCCGCTTTGCGCGCTTCACCGCGTTCAACAAACCGGCGGATCAGTACATAGAACACTGGCGTCAGCAGCAGACCGAAGAAGGTCACGCCGATCATCCCGGAGAACACCGCCACACCCATGGCATGGCGCATCTCGGCACCGGCACCGCTGGACATCACCAGAGGCACTACACCCATGATGAAGGCGAACGAGGTCATCAGGATCGGCCGCAGACGCAGACGGCAGGCTTCCAGTACCGCAGCGAGCGGATCGAGGCCTTCCTGCTGTTTATCCTTGGCGAACTCGACGATCAGAATCGCGTTCTTACAGGCCAGGCCCACCAGGACGATCAGGCCGATCTGGGTGAAGATGTTGTTGTCGCCGCCAGAGATAATCACCCCGGTGATGGCCGACAGCAGGGTCATCGGTACGATCAGGATCACCGCCAGTGGCAGGCTCCAGCTTTCGTATTGGGCGGCCAGTACCAGGAACGCCAGCAGTACGCAGAGCGGGAACACGAACAGCGCAGTATTGCCCGAGAGGATTTGCTGATAGGTCAGGTCGGTCCACTCGTAGGTCATGCCGTTGGGCAGTTCGTCTTTCAACAGTTTCTCGATCGCCGCCTGGGCCTGGCCGGAGCTGTAGCCCGGTGCGGCGTTGCCGTTGATCTCGGCGGTGATGAAGCCGTTGTAGTGCATCACGCGGTCCGGGCCCGAGGTGTCGCTGACCTTGATGAAGGTCGCCAGGGGAATCATCTCGCCTTTGTTGTTGCGCACTTTCAGCTGGCCGATCTGGTCTTCATCCTGGCGGAACTGTTGCTCAGCCTGCACGTTGACCTGATAGGTGCGCCCGAAGCGGTTGAAGTCGTTGGCATACAACGAGCCCAGGTAGATCTGCAGGGTGTCGAAGATGTCGCTGATCGCCACGCCATGGGTCTTGGCCTTTTCGCGGTCGATGGCAGCATCGACCTGGGGCACGTTGACCGTGTAGCTGGTGAACAGGCCGAACAACTCAGGCACGCCACGGCTCTTGGTAATGATGTTCTGCACTTCTTTGTACAGCTCGTCGTAACCCAGGTTGCCACGGTCTTCGACCTGCAGGCGGAACCCGCCGATCGTACCCAGGCCCTGTACCGGCGGCGGTGGGAAGATCGCCATGTAGGCTTCCTGGATGCTGCTGTACTTGCCATTCAGTGCACCGGCAATCGCACCGGCAGACAGGCTCGGGTCTTTACGCTCATCGAACGGCTTCAAGGTCACGAACACGATGCCGTTGTTCGGGCTGTTGGTAAAACCGTTGATCGACAAGCCGGGGAAGGCGATCGCACTTTCCACGCCGGGCTGTTTCATGGCGATGTCGGACATGCGCTTGATCACGTCTTCGGTACGGTCCAGGCTCGCGGCGTCCGGCAATTGCGCGAAGGCCACCAGGTATTGCTTGTCCTGGGCCGGTACGAAACCGGTCGGCGTGTGGGCAAAGCCCATCCAGGTCAGGACCATCAGGCCGGCGTACAGGAACAGCGCGATACCACTGCCGCGGATCACCCTGCGTACCGTGCCGACGTAACCATGGCTGGCCTTGTCGAAGAAGCGGTTGAACGGTTTGAACAACCAGCCACCCAGCATCCTGTCGAGGAACCTGGAGAACCCGTCTTTCGGAGCGTTGTGGCCTTTGAGCAATACCGCTGCCAGTGCGGGCGACAGGGTCAGCGAGTTGAACGCCGAGATCACGGTCGAGATCGCAATGGTCAAGGCGAACTGCTTGTAGAACTGGCCGGTCAAGCCGCTGATAAATGCCGCTGGAATGAACACCGCACACAGTACCAGCGCGGTCGCGATGATCGGGCCGGTTACTTCGCTCATGGCCTTTTCAGTGGCCGGGAAGGGTTCCAGGCCCAATTCAATGTTCCGTTCGACGTTCTCCACCACCACGATGGCGTCGTCCACCACGATACCGATCGCCAACACCAGCCCGAACAGCGACAGCGCGTTGAGCGAGAAGCCAAACAGGTGCATCACCGCAAAGGTACCGATCAACGATACCGGCACCGCCACCAATGGAATGATCGACGCACGCCAGGTCTGCAGGAACAGGATCACCACCAGCACCACCAGGATCAGTGCTTCGAACAGGGTGTGAACCACGGCCTCGATGGAGCCACGTACGAAGACGGTAGGGTCATAGGCGATGCGGTAATCCATGCCCTCCGGGAAGCTCTGTTTCAGCTCCGCCATCTTGGCGCGCACTTCATTGGAGATGTCGATTGCGTTGGAGCCCGGGCGCTGGAAGATCGGGATCGCCACGGCCGGCTGGTTGTCGATCAACGAGCGCAAGGCGTACTGGCTGGAGCCCAGCTCAACCCGTGCAATGTCCTTCAAACGCGTGATTTCGCCGTTGGCGCCGGCACGGATGACGATATTCTCGAACTCTTCCTCAGTGACCAGTCGGCCCTGGGTGTTGACCGACAGCTGGAAGCTGGTGTCATTCGGCGCAGGTTGCGCGCCCAACGCACCGGCCGCCACCTGGCGGTTCTGTTCGCGAATGGCCGTGACCACGTCGGTGGCGGTCAGGTTGCGCGAGGCGGTCTTGTTCGGGTCCAGCCACACACGCAGGGAGTAATCGCCCATGCCGAACAGCTGCACATCACCCACGCCGCCCAGCCGTGCCAGCTCATCCTTGATATTGAGGATCGCGTAGTTGGACAGGTAGAGCATGTTGTAGCGCTGGTCGGGGGAGGTGATGTGCACCACCATGGTCAGGTCGGGAGAGGCCTTGTCCACGGTAATACCGATGCGCGTCACTTCCTCGGGCAGTTTGGGCTGAGTCCGGGTTACCCGGTTCTGCACCTGTACCTGCGCGTTATCCAGGTCGGTGCCCAGGGCGAAGGTGATGGTCAGGGTCAGCTTGCCGTCGGCGGTCGACTGCGAGGACATGTACAGCATGTTCTCGACGCCGGTGATGGCTTGCTCCAGAGGCGCAGCCACGGTTTCACCGATGACCTTGGGGTTGGCGCCCGGGAAGTTGGCACGGACCACGACGGTCGGCGGCACCACTTCCGGGTATTCACTGATCGGCAGCTGGAACAGTGAAATCGCGCCGGCGATCAGGATCAACAGCGACAGCACCGCTGCGAAGATCGGCCGCGAAATGAAGAACTTGGAAAAATTCATCTTGAGTCGTATCCCTTAACCGCGTGGAGTCGCTGTACTTGCGAGCTTGGGCGCGGCTTTATCCGGCGCCACTTGCTCCAGGTTGCTGGCTTCAAGCGCTTGTCGTTGTTGTGCCAAGGCGGCGAGGGTTTCCTTGCTGGCCATCGGGATGGTTTCCGGTGCAACCGGCGACCCCGGGCGAACGCGCTGCAATCCCTTGACGATGATCGTGTCGTCCTTGGTCAGGCCGCTGCGCACGATGCGCAAACCTTCGATCTTCGGACCCAGCTCCACCGCGCGGTAGGCAGGCTTGTCGCCGTCCATCACCAGTACGAACTTCTTGCCCAGGTCGGTGCCCACGGCTTCGTCGCTGATCAGCACGGCGGAGTAGGTGCCACTGCCTACCAGCTTCAGGCGCGCATACAGGCCTGGGGTGTATTCGCCCTTGCTGTTATCAAACACGGCGCGACCACGAATGGTGCCGGTGGCCGGGTTGACCTGGTTGTCGACGAAGTTCATCTGGCCCAGGTGCGGGTTGCCGTCTTCATTGGACAGGCCCAGGTACACCGGGGTAGTCGCGCCACGGCGACCCTGGCGCGCGAGTTCGGTGTACTTGAGGTACACACGTTCATCGGCGTCGAAGTAGGCGTAGACCTTGTCGGTGGACACCACGCTGGTCAGCGCGGTGACATCGGCGGTCACCAGGTTGCCGGCGGTGATCTCGGCACGGCTGACGCGGCCGCTGATGGGCGAGCTGACACGGGTGAAGCTCAGGTTCAGCTTGGCCAGGTCCAACTGCGCCTGGATGCCGGCGACAGTCGCATGGGCTTCCTGGGCGGCGGTGGTGCGCGAGTCGGCCAGCTCGGCGGAGATCGCATTGCTCTGGCGCAGGCGTTCGCCGCGCTGGGCTTCGTTATCGCTGCGGGTGGCGGCGGCCTTGGTTTGTGCGAGTTGTGCTTCGAGGCGGCGCACTTCGGCCTGGAATGGGCGTGGGTCGATCTGGAACAACAGGTCGCCTTTCTTGACCAAGGCACCTTCGGTGAAGGCGACCTGATCGATCTGGCCCGACACGCGCGGACGGATCTGCACGGTTTCCGGCGCTTCGAGCCGGCCGGTGAATTCGTCCCACTCATTGACCGGTTGTTCCAGCACCTTGGCCACGCTGACGTGGCTTGGTGGCATGGCGGCTGCCTGTTCGGGCGCTTTGCCGCAGGCGCTCATCACCATCACGGCCAAAATGGCCAAGGGATAGCGCAAATGTTTGAGTGACTGTTCCATGAGGTGCATCCGCCAATGTATTTAAGATGGGCGGATCATGCTCGGCAGGGTGCTATCTCACGAATCGAATGAAACAAAGGTAACTATCATTCGGAATGATATAAGCGTAAAGCGAGCCCTCTAGCATGGGGCTTTCGTTAGGGAGCTATCAATGCTGTTGATGACAAAGGACTGTTGCGCAAGATGCAAGGAACAGCGCGCCGCATAAATTGTCGGGCGTGTCTGCTATTCAAATGTACAGAGCGCCGGGTTGGTTGCCGTGCATTCGTTGCCTGACCATGCGCTGCCCAGAGGCCTGGCATTGACCTGGTTTTTCAGGGTCATGCTTACCGGTTCATGGTTCTGATCCAGGTAGTGGCATGCCACAGACGACTGGCCCTGGCTGCTTTGGATCACCGCCTTTTCAAAGTGGACCTGGTGCAGGTCCTTCTGCTCTGTCATCGGGTTTTGCCCGGTCCATTGCCGACCGTCCGGGCCGGACGCGGTGTAGGCGACCACTTCGCCGGTCGGCGTCTTTTTGTACGTATCTTTAAGGGCATGGG
>NZ_JACARS010000025.1:0-48204 GCF_013386485.1 Pseudomonas sp. P7758
TTCCAGAATCTGCCGTCAACACCTTTTTTCACAATACTGTCATATCGGTCAAAAATGCCCTGAAAAGCAAAGGCCGGCCCCAAGGGGCCGGCCTTCTACTTACCGAACCTACAAGCTTGGAAAGGCAAACTGCGACGCCTCATGACTGGCCCGTTGCGGCCAGCGCTGGGTAATCGCCTTGCGACGCGTATAGAACCGCACCCCATCCGGCCCATAGGCATGCAAGTCGCCAAACAGCGAGCGCTTCCAGCCACCAAAGCTGTGATAAGCCACCGGCACCGGCAACGGCACGTTGACGCCAACCATACCCACTTCAATCTCGTCACAGAACAACCGCGCCGCCTCACCGTCACGGGTGAAGATACAGGTGCCGTTGCCGTACTCGTGATCGTTGATCAACTGCATGGCCGCTTCCAGGCTGTTCACCCGAACCACACACAGCACCGGCCCGAAGATCTCTTCTTTATAGATGCGCATCTGCGGGGTCACGCGGTCGAACAAACTGCCCCCCAGGAAGAAGCCATCTTCATTACCGGCAATACTCAGGCCACGACCATCGACGACCAACTCAGCACCCGAAGAAACGCCGTCCTCTATATAGCCACTGACTTTATCGCGCGCCTGGCCAGTGACCAGCGGCCCCATGTCCAATCCACACGTGGTGCCCGCACCAATCTTCAGCGCCTTGATCTGCGGCACCAGCTTGGCGACCAATGCGTCAGCCACCTGGTCGCCGACACACACGGCAACAGAGATCGCCATGCAACGCTCACCGCACGAACCATACGCCGCGCCCATCAAGGCACTGACAGCGTTATCGAGATCCGCATCCGGCATCAGCACCGCATGGTTCTTCGCCCCGCCCAACGCCTGTACACGCTTGCCGCGCTTGGTGGCTTCGGAATAGATGTACTCGGCGATCGGCGTCGAGCCGACAAAGCTCAACGCCTTGACTTCCGGCGCTTCGATCAACGCATCCACCGCGCCTTTATCGCCATGCACCACACTCAGCACGCCTTTAGGCAAGCCAGCTTCCTGCAACAGTTGTGCAATCAGCAGCGTCGAGCTTGGATCACGCTCCGACGGCTTGAGGATGAAGCAGTTACCGCAGACGATCGCCAGCGGATACATCCACAACGGCACCATCGCCGGGAAGTTGAACGGCGTAATACCGGCCACCACACCCAACGGCTGGAAGTCAGACCAGGCATCGATATTCGGGCCAACGTTACGGCTGTACTCGCCCTTGAGGATTTCCGGTGCCGAGCACGCGTACTCCACGTTCTCGATCCCGCGCTTGAGTTCACCAGCCGCATCTTCCAGGGTCTTGCCATGCTCTTCGCTGATCAGCTGGGAGATACGCGCTTCGTTCTGCTCAAGCAATTGCTTGAAACGAAACATCACCTGGGCACGCTTGGCCGGTGGCGTATTACGCCAGGCTGGGAAAGCCGCCTTGGCCGAATCGATGGCGCTTTGAATGGTTTCACGGCTGGCCAACGGCACCTGGTGAATCACCTGGCCAGTCGACGGGTTGTACACGTCGGCAGTGCGACCGTTTTCGGTGACCAATTGGCCGTTGATCAAATGCTGGATGAGGCTCATGCAGGGCTCCTGAAAAGTTGTTCTATATAGAAGGAGGAATCAGTCGATCTTGTTCAGCACTTCGCCGACCGCATCGAACAAGCGATCCAGGTCCTGCGGCTTGCTGTTGAAGGTTGGGCCGAACTGCAGGGTGTCGCCGCCAAAGCGCACGTAGAAGCCGGCTTTCCACAAGGCCATGCCCGCTTCGAACGGACGCACGATGGCATCACCATCACGCGGGGCAATCTGGATCGCACCGGCCAGGCCATAGTTACGAATGTCGATCACGTTCTTGCTGCCCTTCAGGCCGTGCAGCGCATTCTCGAAATGCGGTGCGACTTCGGCCACGCTCTGCACCAGGTTTTCCTTCTGCAGCAGGTCGAGTGCCGCCAAGCCAGCCGCGCAGGCAACCGGGTGGGCCGAGTAGGTGTAGCCGTGCGGGAATTCCACCGCGTACTCAGGCGTCGCCTGATTCATGAACGTCTGATAAATCTCGGTGCTGGCAATCACCGCGCCCATCGGGATCGCGCCGTTGGTGACTTGCTTGGCAATGCACATCAGGTCCGGGGTCACACCGAAGCTGTCAGCACCAAACATCGAACCGGTACGACCGAAGCCGGTGATCACTTCATCGAACACCAACAGGATGTTGTGCTGATCGCAGATCTCACGCAGACGCTTCAGGTAACCCTGCGGCGGAACCAGCACGCCGGCAGAGCCCGCCATCGGTTCAACAAACACCGCAGCGATGTTCGACGCATCGTGCAACTCGATCAGCTTGAGCAGCTCGTCCGCCAAGGCAATCCCGCCCAGCTCCGGCATGCCACGGGAGAACGCATTGCTCGCCAACAGGGTGTGAGGCAGATGGTCAACATCCATCAGCCCCTGACCAAAAATCTTACGGTTACCGTTCACGCCGCCCAGGCTGGTACCGGCGATGTTCACGCCGTGATAACCACGGGCACGGCCGATCATCTTGGTCTTGGTCGCCTGGCCTTTCAGGCGCCAGTACGCACGCACCATCTTCACCGCGGTATCGGCACACTCGGAGCCGGAGTCGGTGAAGAACACATGGTTCAGGTTACCCGGGGTCAGGTCGGTAATCTTTTCTGCCAGCTGGAACGACAACGGATGACCGTATTGGAAGCCCGGCGAGTAGTCCAACGTACCCAGTTGCTTGGAGACCGCTTCCTGGATTTCCTTGCGAGTGTGCCCGGCGCCGCAGGTCCACAGACCCGACAGCGAGTCATACACCTTGCGCCCCTTGTCATCGGTCAACCAGCTGCCTTCAGCTGCCACGATCAGGCGCGGGTCACGATGAAAGTTGCGGTTGGCGGTGTACGGCATCCAGTGCGCGTCCAGCTTCAATTGGCTGGCCAGGGTGGACGGAGCGTTTTCGGGCATGTTCATGAGCAAAACCTCGCAAGGCAAAAGGCAGCGTCGGGATTGAAAAGCGTTGTTGCAGCTAAATTGCCACGGGGATAAAGTCGGTGAAATCCAACTCTTCTAACCTTCAGTCAGGCCTTCACTAAACTATGAGCAGCCGTCGACCCGACCCACTGGCCCAAGTCAGCGACTTCGATATCCGCCTGTTGCGCATCTTTCGCAGTGTGGTGGAGTGCGGTGGCTTCTCGGCGGCGGAAACCGTACTGGGGATTGGCCGCTCGGCCATCAGCCAGCAGATGAGCGATCTTGAACAGCGCCTTGGCCTGCGCCTGTGCCAACGCGGGCGGGCGGGGTTTTCCCTGACCGAGGAAGGACGCGAGGTTTACCAGTCGGCACTGCAGCTGCTCAGCGCCCTGGAAAGTTTTCGCACCGAGGTCAACGGTCTGCACCAACACTTGCGCGGCGAGCTGATCATCGGCCTGACCGACAACCTGGTCACCCTGCCCCACATGCGTATCACCCACGCGTTGGCACAGTTGAAGGAACGCGGTCCGGATGTACAGATCCAGATCCGCATGATCGCCCCCAATGAAGTCGAACAAGGGGTGCTCGACGGCCGCCTGCATGTCGGCGTAGTCCCCCAGGCCAGCGCCTTGTCGGGACTTGAATACCAGCCGCTGTACAGCGAACGCTCGCTGCTCTATTGCGCAGTGGGCCACCCGCTGTTTTACGCCGACGACAAGCAACTGGACGACGACCGCGTCAACAGCCAGGACGCCATCGCCCCAACCTTCCGCCTGCCCGCGGATATCCAGGCGCACTACCAGGCACTCAATTGCACCGCCAGCGCCTCGGACCGCGAAGGCATGGCCTTCCTGATCCTCACCGGCCGCTACATCGGCTACCTGCCCGACCACTACGCCAGCCTGTGGGTACAACAAGGCCGACTGCGCGCGCTGAAACCGGCTACACGTTTTTACGATTTGAGCCTCGCTTCGGTCACGCGCAAGGGCCGTCGCCCTCATTTGGTGCTGGAAAGCTTCCTCGAAAGCCTGGCCGCAACGCGCTAACACGGGCCTTACAGAAAAACCTGAGCAACTGGACAGCTTTTTGCAAGACAAGGGGATCTCGAACCGTCAGCCATGAGTTCCCCGCCATGCCGCCAGAATCCAACACCCCCAGCGACCTGATCTACGGCCTCAACGATCGGCCCAAACCTTTGCCTGCATTGCTTGCCGCGTTGCAGCATGTGTTGGCTGCCTTCGTCGGCATCATCACCCCGCCGCTGATCATCGGCTCTACCCTGGGCCTGACCGCCCACCTGCCCTACCTGATCAGCATGGCATTGATGGTTTCCGGTGTGGGCACCTTCATCCAGGCGCGCAGGCCGTTTGGCATTGGCGCCGGGATGATCTGCCTGCAGGGCACCAGCTTCGCGTTTCTCGGCGCCGTATTGTCGGCCGGGTTTCTGGTCAAGCAACGCGGCGGCAGCCCGGAAGACATCCTGGCGATGATTTTCGGTATCTGCTTCTTCGGCGCCGCAGTGCAGGTCGTGTTGAGCCGTTTCATCGGTCAGCTCAAAAGGGTAATCACGCCGCTGGTGACCGGCATCGTCATCACACTGATCGGCATCAGCCTGATCAAGGTCGGCATCACTGACCTTGGAGGCGGCTTCAATGCCCCGGACTTCGGCGCGCCAACCAACCTGGCACTCGGCCTGTTCGTGGTACTGACCATCATCCTGCTCAACCGCTCGAACACGCCATGGGTACGGCTCTCCGCCATCATCATCGGCCTCGCACTGGGCAGCCTCGCCGCCTGGTTCAGCGGCAAGTTGGTGCCCCAAGCCTTGCCTGACTTGCCATTGATCAGCCTGCCTACACCGTTCCACTTCGGTTTCAACTTCGATTGGAGCGCTTTCCTGCCGGTAGCACTGATTTATCTGATCAGCACCATCGAAACCGTCGGCGACCTCACTGCCAATTGCATGATCGCCCGCCAGCCCATCAGCGGCCCTTCCTATATAAGCCGACTCAAGGGTGGCGTACTGGGAGATGGCATCAGTTGCATGATCGCAGCCACCTTCAGTGCCTTTCCCAACACCACATTCGCCCAGAACAACGGCGTGATCCAGCTGACCGGCGTGGCCAGCCGTTACGTCGGCTTGTACATCGGCGCGGTACTGTTTTGCCTCGGGCTGTTTCCGTTGATTGGTGCGGTGCTGCAGCAAATCCCCAAGCCGGTGCTGGGCGGCGCAACCCTGGTGATGTTCGGCAGCGTAGCGGCGGCCGGCGTGCGCATTCTCGCCCAGGCCCCGCTGGATCGGCGCAGCATGCTGATCATCGCCACCTCGTTCGGCGTCGGCCTGGGAATCGCGGCGCAACCGAACCTGCTGCACCTGATGCCAACCCTGGTGCAGAACCTGTTCGACTCGGCCATCACCAGCGGCGGCCTGACCGCCATCGTATTGTGCCTGCTGCTACCTGAAGCCAAGGCTCCCGTGGATGCCGCAAACCGGACCCTGGAAAGCGACACTCTGGAGCCGCTTTAAGGGTTTTATCGTATCGGGACTTGTCTGGGGCTTGAGGGTGGGTTATCTGTGCACACGTCGCATTCATCGATCTGCACGGAAACCTCCATGAGCCTCGAAGTTCCTGCCCACAGCAACCACGCCGGAAAACCTGCAAGCCGCATTCGCCAAAAGAACGAACAAGCGATTTTGCAGGCCGCCGAAGACGAGTTCGCCCGTCATGGCTACAAAGGCACCAGCATGAACACCATCGCGGCGAGTGCCGGGTTGCCGAAAGCCAACTTGCACTACTACTTCACCAACAAGCTGGGCCTGTACATCGCGGTGCTCAGCAACATCCTCGAATTGTGGGACAGCACCTTCAACACCCTGACCGCCGAGGATGACCCGGCGGCCGCCCTGACCCGCTATATCCGCACCAAGATGGAATTCTCCCGGCGCCAGCCACAAGCCTCACGGATCTTCGCGATGGAGATCATCAGCGGCGGTGAGTGCCTGACCGAATATTTCAGCCAGGACTACCGCGCCTGGTTCAGCGGCCGTGCGGCGGTATTCCAGGCCTGGATCGACGCCGGCAAGATGGACCCTATCGACCCGGTGCACCTGATCTTCCTGCTGTGGGGCAGCACCCAGCATTACGCCGACTTTGCCACCCAGATCTGCCGCGTGACCGGGCGCACCAAGCTGACCAAGCAGGACATGGAAGACGCCGGCACCAACCTGATCCACATCATTCTCAAAGGCTGTGGCATCAAGCCGGCCCTCTAAACGAAGTTACCCATGCCTTTCACGCTTACCGGCCTTTGCGAGTTTCGCGAAGAAATTCGCAAAAGCCGCTTCATTACCCTCGCCGCCCCGATCAGCAGCCCCCAGGACGCCCAGGCCTTCATCGACCAGCACAGCGACCTGAACGCCACGCACAACTGCTGGGCCTGGAAACTCGGCGATCAATACCGCAGCAACGACGACGGCGAACCCGGCGGGACGGCCGGGCGCCCGATCCTGGCCGCGATCGAAGCGCAGGATTGCGACCAGGTCGTGGTGCTGGTGATCCGCTGGTACGGCGGCATCCAACTGGGCACCGGCGGCCTGGCCCGCGCCTATGGCGGCGGCGCGAACAAATGCCTGCAAGCCGCCGAACGCGTCGAGCTGATCAAACGGGTGCCGCTGAGCTGCTCCTGTGGTTTTGCCGAGCTGCAGTTGGTGAAGCTGCGAGTGGCCGAACTGGGTGGGCTGGTGATGGAAGAAACCTTCACCGCCAATGGCGTCGACCTGCAGCTGGCCCTCGGCGAGGCACATATCGACACCCTGCAAGCGCAGCTCGCCGACCTGAGTCGCGGGCGCATTCTGCTGGAGCGCTGAAACTGCCCACATCTACTGTGCACCTGCCTGTGGATAACCTGAGCACACTCGCCTGTAACCCTTCTGTCACAAGGGTTTCAGACGGTTGTACAGTTTTTGTTCAAGGCACTGCACGAAAGTATTAATCCAGCTCAAAAACAGTCAGTTAGGCGGGTTATGTCCTTTAGAACAAAGGGCCACAGCGCTTATATCCACCGGTCACGCTTGCGCACAATTACTGTGGAGCAACCTGTGGATAACCCGTGCAAGAGTCACCCCGCAGCAGAGCCTGCAACGTTCCGGCACAACTGAGCGTTTTTTGATCAACTTGCTGCTCGGCGCACCGGTATCAACTGAGCCACCGCCCACAGCACTTCAAACACCACGACAATCACCAATACAGTACTGGCACCATGGGCCAGCGCGTAGATCTGCCAGGTGGCAAACAGCACTCGGCCGGCGGCGTCGTAGCGGCCAAAGATCGCTTGTGGGTCGCGGATTCGCAGCACCGACCACACGCAGACAATCGAGCCCATCAGGTTCGCCATCAACATATGCACAGGCGCGAACGGCGGCAGCTCGCCGGGCAGGTTCAACGCCACCAGGGCGTTATGCAGCAGGACAAACGTCCAGGGTGTGACCAGTGCGGCGGTGACGATCAGGTCGTACCAACCGCTGGCCCGAACCAGTCGACGGTATTGGTGTGCGGTCCACATAGCCGTAAGCTCCTTAAATTCAAGAAGCCAGCAGGCTAAAGCCTGGAGTAAGCTCCAAGGTCAAGCCCCCTTGAGCCCTCTACATGCGTATCGGCGAATTAGCCCAGGCCAGCCAGGTCAGTCGCGACACCCTGCGTTTCTACGAGCAACGCGGGCTGATTGCCGCGCAACGCAGTGCCAACGGTTACCGTGACTACCCCGCCGACATGGTGCAACTGGTGCTGTACATCAAGACCGCCCAGCGCCTGGGCTTCAGCCTGGGTGAAATCGGCAACAGCGTCGGCGCATTATGGCAAGCTCCAGACCCCGACAGCGCCGTGACCCAGCTCCTGCAAGACAAGCTCCACCTGATCGAAACCCGCATCGCCGAACTCGACCAACTGCGCCAGGAGTTGCAGCAAAGGCTCGGCCAGCGTTGTCCACTGAACCCGTGAACCTCCACCGTCAAAGGAAGCCATTCATGTCCACTTCAAAAACCGCACTGATTATCGGCGCCTCCCGGGGCCTGGGCCTTGGCCTGGCCAAGCAACTGCTGGCGGACGGCTGGGAGGTGACCGCCACCGTGCGCGACCCGCAAAAGGCCGATGCCTTGAAGGCCTTGGGCGAGGTGCAGATCGAAAAGCTCGACATGGATGACCAGCAGGCGGTAATCGCCCTCAGCCAGCGTCTCAAGGAAAAAACCTTCGACCTGCTGTTCGTCAATGCCGGTGTCAAAGGCCCGGCCAACCAGGAACCGGGCCACGCCACCCTGGCTGAAGTCGGCCAACTGTTTTTCACCAACGCCGTGGCGCCGATCAACCTGGCCCAGCGTTTTGTCGGGCAGATCCGCCCAGGCACCGGCGTGCTGGCCTTCATGAGTTCGATCCTGGGCAGTGTCACCATTCCCGACGGCTCGGACCTGGCGCTGTACAAGGCCAGCAAGGCCGCCCTCAACTCCATGACCAACAGCTTCGTCACCCAATTGGGTGATCAGAAACTGACCGTGCTGTCGTTGCACCCGGGCTGGGTGAAAACCGACATGGGTGGCGAAAATGCCCACATCGACGTGCCCACCAGCGTGCGCGGCCTGGTTGACCAGGTGAATGCCTACACCGGCAAGGGCGGCCATCACTTTGTGGACTACAAGGGCGACACCATCGCCTGGTAAAAAAACCGGGATCGTTATCGGCCGATTGCCGTCGATAACGATCCACACGTAAACTGCGCACCTCGCCCTCCCCGGCGACCCTGGATCAGCAGACAGGGCAACACTGAGCTGGCAAACCTGAACCCATCATTCAGAGGAGCCGGCCAATGCCTGCGACCCGTATCTGGTTAAAAAACCCCCTCGCGATTTTCACTGCCAATGGCCTCGACGCCCGTGGCGGCCTGGTGCTGCAAGACGGTGTGATCACCGAAGTGCTGGGCTGGGGCCGAGAACCCTCAATACCCTGTGGGCAAGTCTTTGATGCCCGCGAGCATGTGGTGCTTCCGGGGCTGATCAACACCCACCATCACTTCTATCAAACCCTGACCCGCGCCTGGGCGCCGGTGGTCAACCAGCCGCTGTTTCCCTGGCTGAAAACCCTGTATCCGGTCTGGGCCCGACTCACCCCGGAAAAACTCGCGCTGGCGAGCAAAGTGGCCCTGGCCGAACTGCTGCTCTCGGGCTGCACCACGGCGGCAGACCACCACTACCTGTTCCCGGACGGCCTGGAACAGGCGATCGACGTGCAAGTCGACAGCGTGCGCGATCTGGGCATGCGCGCCATGCTCACCCGCGGCTCCATGAGCCTGGGCGAGGCCGACGGCGGGCTGCCACCGCAACAAACCGTGCAGCAAGGCGAAGTGATTCTGGAAGACAGCCGCCGCCTGATCCGCCAGTACCACGAGCGCGGTGACGGCGCACAAATCCAGATCGCCCTGGCGCCCTGCTCGCCGTTTTCCGTCACCCCGGAAATCATGGAAGCCAGCGCCGAGCTGGCCAACAACCTCGACGTGCGCCTGCATACCCACCTGGCGGAAACCCTCGACGAAGAAGACTTCTGCCTGCAGCGTTTCGGCCTGCGCACCGTGGATTACCTCGACAGCGTCGGCTGGCTAGGCCCGCGCACGTGGCTGGCCCACGGGATTCACTTCAACCCGGAAGAAATCGCACGCCTCGGAGCTGCCGGTACCGGCATCTGCCATTGCCCGAGCTCGAACATGCGCCTGGCTTCCGGCATATGCCCAACGCTGGACCTGCTGGCCGCCGGCGCACCGATTGGCCTGGGGGTGGACGGTTCGGCGTCCAATGATGCGTCGAACATGATCCTCGAAACGCGCCAGGCCCTGTACATCCAGCGCCTGCGTTACGGGGCAGAGAAGATCACCCCGGAACGGGTGTTGGGTTGGGCGACAAAAGGTTCGGCGCAGTTACTCGGTCGCAGCGACATCGGCGAACTGGCCGTAGGCAAACAGGCTGACCTGGCGTTGTTCAAGCTCGATGAACTGCGCTTCTCCGGCAGCCATGACCCGATCTCGGCGCTGCTGCTGTGTGGCGCCGACCGAGCGGACCGGGTGATGGTCGGCGGCAAATGGCGGGTGATCGACGGGCAGGTCGAGGGCCTGGACCTGAAAGGCTTGATTGCCGATCACAGCCAGGCGGCGCGGGAACTGATCAACCGGACTTAATTGAAGAAACACTTTTCAAATGTGGGAGCGGGCTTGCTCGCGAATGCGTTGGGTCAGTCAACATATCTGGCGACTGACACTCCGTATTCGCGAGCAAGCCCGCTCCCACACAAGCCCGGTTTCCACAATTATTTCTGCGGCGTTTTCAGGATTGGTTACAGTCCAAGCAGCGACAGCATGATAAACGTCGCAAACAACACAAAATGGGTCATCCCTTCGATGGCGTTGGTTTCGCCATCGTTGAGGTTGATCGCACTGACAATCAGCGTGATAAACACCATCACGGTCTGCACCGGCGTCATCGCCATCTGAAACGGCTGGCCGGTGTACAAGGCCATGGCTTCCATCACCGGCACGGTCAAAATCACCGTCGACAGTGAAGCCCCCAGCGCGATGTTCACCACCGACTGCATGCGGTTGGCCAGCGCTGCGCGCAACGCGGTCAAAATCTCCGGGGCGGCGGAAATCGCGGCCACGATGATCGCCGTGATTACCGGTGGAGCCCCCGTGCCTTCCAGGCCCAGGTCGAGGGTCTTGGACATCACCTCGGCCAACGCGCCAATCACGATCACGCCAAACACCAACGTCCCGATGGAAAACGCCAGGTTGATCGGCGGCGACTCTTCTTCCGGCTGTTTCTTGCGGCGTTTTTCCGGGTAGCTGTAGCTGAAGAAATAACTGTGGGGCCCCACCTGCATCCGCAGGAACAACGTGTAGAGCACTACCATCGCGCCGATGGTGAAGGCCGAGTAAATTTTCCAGTCGGCCTCGGGGATAAATTCCGGCACCACCATCGACACACCCATGGCGGTAAGGATCATCACGCTGTAGGTGCGCGCCGAATCGTCGTTGTAGGACTGTTCACCATGCTTGATGCCGCCCATCAGCGCGGCCAGGCCGAGGATGCCGTTGATGTCGAGCATCACCGCCGAATAAATGGTGTCGCGCACCAGGGTCGGCGAGGGCTCGTTGCTCATCATGATCGCCAGGATCACCACTTCCACCAGCACGGCGGCGAGGGTCAGGATCATGGTGCCGTAGGGGTCGCCGACCTTTTCCGCCAGTTGCTCGGCGTGATGGGCCACGCGCATCGAGGCCACGACGATAAAGCCGATCAGCGCTATGCCAGCCAACAGCGCCACCATCTGCCCGCTGTGCAGCATCCAGTGCTCCAGCGGGTAGGCAGCGATGGCGGCAATCAGCGCCAGCAGCATGAATTTTTCTTGCTTGATAGATGTGAGCATTGCAGGCCTTTTGAACGCGGCGAATCCGTCATTGATGGGGTACAGACTGCACCGCGCCGCTAACGTTTCGTTACACCTTAGTTCATGCACTGCTTGCACGGTGCCTGTGGATGCTCACCGCTTGGTCAGGTTTTGCCGATTATTTCGGCGTGCGCCTGTAGAATGCCGCCATTGCACCTGATGAGAATTTATAAATGTACGATTGGCTCAACGCCCTGCCCAAGGCTGAATTGCACCTGCACCTGGAAGGCTCGCTGGAGCCTGAGCTGCTGTTCGCCCTGGCCGAACGCAACAAGATCGCGCTGCCGTGGAACGACGTCGAAACCCTGCGCAAGGCCTACGCCTTCAACAACCTGCAAGAGTTTCTCGACCTCTACTACAAGGGCGCCGATGTACTGCGCACTTCCCAGGATTTCTACGACCTGACCTGGGCCTACCTGCTGCGCTGCAAGGCGCAGAACGTGATCCACACCGAACCGTTCTTCGACCCACAGACCCACACCGACCGTGGCGTACCGTTCGAAGTGGTGCTCAACGGCATTGCCGCCGCCTTGAAAGACGGCGAGCAACAACTGGGCATCACCAGCGGTTTGATCTTGAGCTTCCTGCGCCACTTGAGCGAAGAAGAGGCCGAAAAAACCCTCGACCAGGCACTGCCATTCCGTGATGCGTTTGTTGCCGTGGGCCTGGACAGCTCGGAAATGGGCCACCCACCGAGCAAGTTCCAGCGCGTGTTTGATCGTGCCCGTCACGAAGGTTTCCTGACCGTCGCCCACGCCGGTGAAGAAGGCCCGCCGGAGTACATCTGGGAAGCCATCGACCTGCTGAAGATCCAGCGTATCGACCATGGCGTACGCGCCATTGAAGACGAGCGCCTGATGCAGCGGATCATCGACGAACAGATCCCGCTGACGGTGTGCCCGTTGTCCAACACCAAGCTCTGCGTGTTCGACGACATGTCCCAGCACAACATCCTCGACATGCTTGAGCGTGGGGTGAAAGTGACGGTGAACTCGGACGATCCGGCGTACTTCGGCGGTTATGTCACCGAGAACTTCCATGCGCTGTACACCTCGCTGGGCATGACCCAGGACCAGGCCAAACGCCTGGCGCAAAACAGCCTGGATGCACGGTTGATCAAGCCTTAATCACCGACCGGTCTGGCGAGCCGGGCAATTTCCAGTTGCCCGGCTTCACTGACCTGCAACGCCTGGGACTCATTGATCACGCTGACCCAGTTCGACTGCAGGCACAACTTCAACAACGCGGCCCCCAACGCACCGCCCAGGTGTGGCTGCTGTTCGCTCCAATCAAAACAATCGCACACGATCGGCTGAGCCAGTGCCTGGGTAAAAATCCCCAGCGCTGCGAGTTTGCGCGCACCTGACGGCGTCACGTCCGTACGCTGTTCCGCGCGCTCGATCCACCCGGCCGCCATCATCCGTTGATACAAACCCGCTGCCAGCTCGCCCCCCAGGTGACCATGGCACAGCCGCGCTCGCCGTAAAGCCGCAGGCGCAGTCAATGACCGCGAATGAATGGGCGTGCTGCGGGCGACGCTGGCCATCGTGGTGCAGGCCAATGCATCCACGGCGGCCGCCACATCGGCGGCGGCCACCCGGAAAAAGCGTTTGCCGCTGCGGGCTTCGACACGCAACAGGCCACCGGCCGTCAATCGCGTCAGATGCGCATTCGCCGAGGCCGATGACAGCCCGGCAAGTGTCGCCAACTCATCGGAGGGTTTGGCCGAGCCGTCCATCAATGCCCACACCATCGCGGTGCGTTTCGGGTCGGCCAGCAAGGTGGCGATCTGACTGATGCAAGGTGCCTGTTCCATGTGCTCATTCACTCCCTGTTGAATCATTTGTCTGCTGCGTCTGGCGGAAAAGTATAAGCGTGAAAACGCCGGGTTCCGTGCCGTCTTACAGCGCAACCAAGGACAGAAGCTGAAGGAAATTTCCCGATATCCCCGGGGTTATGGTGTAGAGGCTGATCGCTCCGGCAATTGCGCAGTCAATGTCGCACAACGGGCAACGAGCATTTCCCGCAGAAGATTGATCGGCTTGCTCAGTTGCGCGCGATGGGCACACAACAGATTGAGCGGCGTACGTTCGCCCCGCAGCTCCGGCAGGATCAGCCGCAGGCGCCCCGCCAGCACATCCGAGCTGACATCCAGCCAGGACTTGTAGGCGATACCTACCCCCGCCACCGCCCAGCGTCGCACCACATCGGCATCATCACTGAAGCGGTCGCCGGTCACCGTCAGGCCGACATCACGCTTGCCATCGTTAAACCCCCAATGGTCATGCACCCGGCTGCCGAGCATGTACAGCAGGCAATTGTGCTGGGTCAGTTGCTCCAGGTGGCGCGGCTCGCCGTGCCGCGCCAGATAGCTGGGAGCAGCGCAGAGCACGCGGCAGTTGTCCGGGGCGATGGGCAACGCGATCAGGCTGGAGTCTTCGGGTTCGCCGTAGCGCAGGGCGATATCCACCGGCTGGCGGAACAGGTCGGCAATCCGGTCGCCCAACAACAGGCGTACGCTCAGGTCGGGGTATTCGCGCTGGAACTCATCGAGCCAGGGCAACAACTGGTTACGGCCAAAGTCCGACGGCGCCGAGAGTTGAAGCACCCCGCTGACCTGATCCTGGCCGCTGGCCAACAACCGCCGGCCTTCATCCAGGCTGCTCAAGGCGGCCCGGGCGTACTCCAGGAAGCCTTCGCCCTCGGCCGTGAGGCGCAGGCTGCGGGTGGAACGCGCCAACAACCGTGCGCCCAACTGCTGCTCGATGCGCTTCAACGCCGCGCTGGCCACCGCCGCCGACATGTCCATCACCCGTGCTGCCGCCGAAAGGCTGCCCAGGTCTGCCGCACGCACAAACAACTGCAAGTCATCAAAACGCAGCACGCCGACCGCCCATTATCAAAAAAGCATTGAAAGAGACTGCTCTTTTAGCGGGTTTTATCTTCCAGAGAAATAGCCAATCATCTGTCCATCCCGTTCATCACGTGTCTGGAGTCGAATATGTCTGCTGCCTTTAACGTCATCGCCACGCTGATCGCCAAACCCGGCCAACAGGCCACCCTGGAAACCCTGCTGCGCGAGCTGCTGGAACCGACCCGCATCGAAGCCGGCTGCCAGCAGTACGACCTGCACCAAGACCTGCAACACCCCGAGACCTTCTACATGCTCGAACGCTGGAGTGACGACGCCGCGCTGGCCGACCACGACCAGAGCGCGCATATCCAGAATTTCCGCACCAAGGCTGCCGACGTGCTTGAGCATTTCGAACTCAAGCGCCTGAAGTTTATTGCCTGATCAACCGCCCCCTTTTTTGGAAACCATCATGAAAGCCATCGCCTACTACGCCGCACTGCCGATCAACGATCCAAAATCCCTGCAAGACATCGAACTGCCCGAACCGGTCGCCGGCCCCCGCGACCTGCTGGTGGAAGTCAAAGCCATCTCGGTGAACCCGGTGGACACCAAGGTGCGCCAGAACGTCGCCCCGGAAAACGGCGCGGCCAAAGTGCTGGGCTGGGACGTGGCCGGTGTGGTCAAGGCCGTGGGCAGCGAAGTCAGCCTGTTCAAGGTCGGCGACAAGGTGTTCTACGCCGGCTCCCTGGTACGCCCCGGCGGCAACAGCGAACTGCACACTGTCGATGAGCGCATCGTCGGCCATATGCCGAAAACCCTGGGTTTTGCCGACGCTGCTGCACTGCCGCTGACCGCCATCACCGCCTGGGAATTGCTCTTCGAACGCCTGCAAGTGCGTGAAGGCAAGGCCGATGAAGGCCAGAGCCTGCTGATTGTCGGTGCTTCGGGTGGTGTGGGATCGATCCTGACCCAACTGGCGAAACAGCTCACCGGCCTGAAAGTCATCGGCACCGCCTCCCGTCCTGAAACCCAGGCATGGGCCAAGGACTTGGGCGCCGACCTGGTGATCGACCACAGCAAACCGTTGAGCGAAGAGCTGAAAAACGCCGGCCATCCGCAGGTGAACTACGTCGCCAGCCTGACCCAGACCGACCAGCACCTGGACCAACTGGTGGAAGCGCTGATTCCCCAGGGCAAACTGGCGCTGATCGACGATCCCAAGGCATTGGACGTCAGCAAGCTCAAGCGCAAGAGCCTGTCGCTGCATTGGGAGTTCATGTACACCCGTTCGATGTTCGAGACCAGCGACATGATCGAGCAGCACAACCTGCTCAATCGCGTCGCCGAACTGATCGACGCCGGTACTCTGAAAACCACCGTGGGCGAGCACTTTGGCGTGATCAACGCGGCCAACCTGCGCCGCGCCCACGAACTGCTGGAAAGCGGCAAGGCCAAGGGCAAGATCGTGCTGGAAGGGTTCTAACGAAAGGTTCTGTCAGTGTCGTCTGTTATTCATGTGAGTAATGGACGACACCGCTAGTCAGAGACTTGATCCTTGTCATATTTGTGAGCGTATTCGGGTTTATATTGGCCGCCTTTGCCACGCAATTTACGTGAGGAAGTCAGCAATGAAGATCCTGATAAAAGCGCTAGCAAGATCCGAAGGCAACAAATGGCAGGTCCGTCTCGACCAGAACGCCTTTACCTTCCGCAGTGAGGCCGAGGCCCGCGCGTTTGCCGACACCCTGCAAACCCGTATCCAGGCGCCTCACCGATTCCCCGAAAGCCAGCAGCGTTCTGCTGGCTGATCCTGATCAGTCCGCCGCTTGCAGTGCCCGTTGGCGCTGCAGGCGCCGGGTCAGCATCGCGAACGTTACGGCCAATACGCCACACAAGCTGATGACCATTGCCATCGGCATCGCCGTGCCGTCGTGCAGCACGCCGACCAACGACGCTGCGCCTGCGGCCACACCAAACTGAATGCAGCCGAGCAACGCCGACGCGCTGCCGGCCCGAGCGCCCTGCCCGCTCATGGCGCAGGCCGAGGTATTGGGCAAAATGCAGCCCAGGCTGGCGATGCAGATAAACAGCGGTACCAGCAGTGGCCACAAAGCGTCCGTGCGCAGCGCAGTAATTGCCAGCAACGACAGACCCGCCGCCAGGTAAACCCACACCGTGCGCGACAGCAAAAATGCCGGACCACGCGACGCGAGCAAACGCGCATTGACCTGTGCCACCAGGATAAAGCCCGCGGCATTCGAGCCGAATACCCAGCCATAGTGTTCGGCGGGCACGCCATAAAGCTTGATAAAGACGAAGGGCGAGCCCGCGATGTAGGCAAACATACCGGCAATCGAGATGCCGCCGGTCAAGGCATAGCCCAGGTACACCCGGTCCGACAGCAACCGGCCGTACTGGCGCAGTGCACCTGACAGCGGCTGGCGCGGTTGATGGGCCGGGAAGCTTTCCGGCAGCCCGACTGCTACCGCAATGGCCGCCATCACACTGAACACCGTCAGCGCCAGGAAGATCGACTGCCAGCCCCAGACGCCAACCATCACCCCGCCCGCCAGCGGCGCGAGGATCGGCGCCAGCCCGGTGACCAGCATCAGTTGGGAAAACACCTTGGCCGAGCCCACCGCGTCGCATTTATCGCTGACCACCGCCCGCGAGATCACCATGCCCGCACAGCCGCCCAGGGCCTGGACGAAACGCGCGCCGATCAGCCATTCCAGGGACGGCGCGTACGCACAGGCGAAGGAGGCCAGGGTAAACAGGGTGACGCCGCTGAGCAGCGGCCCGCGCCGGCCAAAACGGTCTGCCAGCGGTCCATAGATCAACTGGCCGATCGCCAGGCCCGTGAAGTACACGGCCAAGGTCAGCTGAATATGTTTTTCGTCGGTGCCGAATGCCACGGCCATGGCCGGGAACCCCGGCAGGTAGAAGTCGATGGCCAGCGGCGCGAACGCGCTCAAGGCCCCCAAGATCAGGATTATACGAAGGTTCATCAGGCACCCAGGTGAGTCGGCAGCCCAACAGTCTAGCCGGGCTCGGGTGCCTTGAACATTAAGTTAGCTCGCTAACTATTCAAAAAGTCAGGCGAGCTTGGCGCTGTAGCCTTCTTCACTGATCAGGTTGATCACCTCCGCCGGCGACAGCAGGCTGCTTTCCACGCCGACTTCCTTTGTCGCGAGGTCGACGCGCACGCTGGCCGCCGGGTCCTTATCCTGCACCGCCTGGGTTACCGAGCGGACACAGTGGCCGCAGGTCATTCCTTCAACGCTGAATACTTGCATGACATGACTCCTTTAATGAGGTTGCCCGCAGTGTTGACCTTGCCACGATGGCAAGGTCAAGTTCTGAAAACATCGGCCGGGCTGGCATTCATTCGCGCCCTCGGCCAAGCTGCACTTATCCACGATGTGAACCTCGGAGAATTCGCCATGCGCTGGTCATTTTTTGGCCTTGTCAGCCTGATGGGCTTTTTTGCTGCTGTGCCACCGGCCAGCGCAGATGAAGATTATGCGGTGCTGATCATTTCCCGGGAGCGCCTGGAAGTGCCGACCAACTGCGAGATTGGCTTGTACATCCAGGACCAGTTGGCCGGGCGGCTGTTCCAGGAGCAAGCCACCTCGTTCAACTTGCCGGCCGGAAACGTGTCGTTGCGCCTGAAATTGTTGCCGGGCCAGTCCCAGGGCTGCTTGCCGGGCATGCTCGCACCACCGGCGCAAAACATCACGTTGAAGGCGGGTGACGTGCGCAAGCTGCGTATCGCGCAAGGTCCGGACGGCATGTACCTGAAGCCGGCCGCACTGGAATACTGAAACATTGATCTAACGCCTTGACCTTCCCCACAGGTCAAGGTTGATCCTAGGGGCAATCTCTCCTGGAGTACTGCCCATGAACGGATCCACCACCTTCGACCTGCCGATCAGCGGCATGACCTGCGCCAGCTGCGCCGGGCGGGTTGAACGGGCACTGGGCAAAGTGCCCGGGGTGCAAAGTGTCAGCGTCAACCTGGCCAACGAACGCGCCCACATTGAAGTGCTCGGCCAGATGGACCCCGGCGTCCTGATCGCCGCCGTCGACAAGGCCGGCTACACCGCCACCCTGCCCCAAAGCGAAACCGCCACCCAGGCCAGCCAGGAACAACGCCTGAGCCATGAACGCTGGTCGCTGCTGCTGGCAATTCTGCTCGCCGCGCCGTTGGTGCTGCCGATGCTGGTGCAACCGTTCGGGCTGCACTGGATGCTCCCGGCCTGGGTACAATTTGCCCTGGCCACCCCGGTGCAATTCATCTTCGGTGCGCGCTTCTATATCGCGGCCTGGAAAGCCGTGCGCGCCGGAGCGGGCAATATGGACCTGCTGGTCGCCATTGGCACCAGCGCCGGTTACGGCCTGAGTATCTATGAATGGCTCACGGCGTCCGCCGGCACAATGCCCCACCTGTATTTCGAAGCCTCGGCGGTGGTGATCGCCCTGGTGCTGCTGGGCAAATATTTGGAAAGCCGCGCCAAGCGCCAGACCGCCAGTGCCATCCGCGCTCTGGAAGCCTTGCGTCCGGAACGGGCGATTCAGGTGATCGACGGCCGCGAGCAGGACGTCGCCATCACCGCCCTCAAGCTGAATGACCTGGTGCTGGTCAAACCCGGCGAACGCTTCCCGGTGGACGGCGAAGTGGTCGAAGGCCAAAGTCACGCCGACGAAGCCTTGATCAGCGGTGAAAGCCTGCCGGTGCCGAAGCAGCCTGGCGACGCAGTCACCGGCGGCGCCATCAACGGCGAAGGCCGGCTGCTGGTGCGTACCCTAGCCCTCGGCGCGGAAAGCGTGCTGGCGCGGATCATCCGCCTGGTGGAGGACGCCCAGGCCGCCAAGGCACCGATCCAGAAACTGGTGGATAAAGTCAGCCAGGTGTTCGTGCCGGTGGTGCTGGTGCTGGCCTTGGCCACGCTGGTCGGCTGGTGGCTGTATGGCGCACCGCTGGAGGTCGCGCTGATCAATGCGGTGACCGTATTGGTGATCGCCTGCCCTTGCGCCCTTGGCCTGGCCACACCTACCGCCATCATGGCCGGTACCGGCGTTGCCGCCCGCCACGGCATCCTGATCAAGGACGCCGAAGCCCTGGAGCGCGCCCATGAAGTCAGCGCCGTGGTGTTCGACAAGACCGGCACCCTGACCTCCGGCGCACCAAAAATTGCGCACCTGGCCGCCATTGACGGCAATCAAGGGGCGCTGCTGCAACAGGCCGGCGCGCTGCAGCGCGGCAGTGAACACCCATTGGCCAAGGCGGTGCTGGATGCCTGTGCCGAACAAGGTTTGAACGTCGCGGATGTCAGCGCCAGCCAGTCCCTTACCGGGCGTGGCATTGCAGGCACCCTAGATGGCCGGCAACTGGCGCTGGGCAACCGTCGCCTGCTGGAAGAAACCGGCTTGAGCACCGGTGATCTCGCCGACTCGGCCAGTGCGTGGGAGGCCGAAGGCCGCACCTTGTCCTGGCTGATCGAGCAAGGCCCGCAGCCCCGCGTGCTGGGTTTGTTTGCCTTCGGTGACACGCTTAAACCGGGCGCCCTGCAAGCGATACAAGCACTCAAGGCTCGGCATATCAGCAGCCACCTGCTGACCGGCGATAACCGTGGCAGCGCCCGCGTGGTGGCCGAAGCCCTGGGCATCGATGACGTGCACGCCGAGGTGTTGCCTGCGGACAAGGCGGCTACCGTCGCCGAGCTGAAAAAGACCGGCGTGGTGGCAATGGTCGGCGACGGCATCAACGACGCACCGGCCCTGGCCGCGGCCGACATCGGCATCGCCATGGGCGGCGGTACCGACGTGGCGATGCACGCGGCAGGTATTACCCTGATGCGCGGCGACCCACGGCTGGTGCCGGCAGCCCTGGAAATCAGCCGCAAGACCTATGCGAAAATTCGACAGAATCTGTTCTGGGCCTTTGTGTATAACTTGATCGGCATTCCGCTGGCGGCGTTCGGCCTGCTCAACCCGGTGATGGCTGGCGCGGCCATGGCCCTGTCCAGTGTCAGCGTGGTGAGCAACGCACTGCTGTTGAAAACCTGGAAACCCAAGGACCTGGAGGACGAGCGTCCATGAACATCGGCCAAGCAGCACGCCAAAGCGGTCTGAGCGCGAAGATGATTCGTTACTACGAATCCATCGGCTTGTTGAAAGCCGCCCATCGCACCGACAGCGGCTACCGCATTTATGGCGCCGATGACTTGCACACCCTGGCGTTTATCAAGCGCTCGCGGGACCTGGGGTTTTCCCTGGAAGAGGTCGGCAAGTTGCTGACGCTGTGGCAGGACCGGGGACGCGCGAGTGCCGACGTCAAGGCGCTGGCCCGCCAGCATATCGATGAGCTGAACCAGAAGATCCTCGAGCTGGGGCAATTGCGCGATACGTTGCAGGACCTGGTGGAACACTGCCAGGGCGATCATCGGCCGGATTGCCCGATTCTCAAGGAGTTGGCGTCGGGCAGTTGTTGCACCTGAGCAAGTTTAACCAGGCATGCACGGAACCTAATGTGGGAGCGGGCTTGCTCGCGAATGCGGAGTGTCAGTCAATACATCAGTTGACTGAACCAGCGCTTTCGCGAGCAAGCCCGCTCCCACATTTGGATATCCACTCGCCGTTGGATCACTGCATCCAGGGCGGCGGTGGCGGCTCTTCCGACGCTTTGCTCGGTGGCGCATCGTCTGCCGCGCGAATCGCCTGGCGACGCTCTTCATCGAGCCGCGCCGCTTCGATCTCGCGGATAACACCGCCCACGTCAGCCAGCTCTTCCGGTTCGTCGAACTCGCCGGTCAACACACTGGCCGGGTGCAGAGTGCCGGCTTCATACAGCGCCCACATCTCCTTGGCGTACTTGGTCTTCTTCAATTCCGGGGCAAAGCGCCCGAAGTAGGAAGCCATGTTGCCCACATCCCGTTCCAGCATGCTGAACGCGTGGTTGTTGCCCGCTGCATCCACCGCCTGAGGCAGGTCGATGATCACCGGGCCCGTCGGCGTCAGCAGCACGTTGAACTCGGAAAGGTCACCGTGCACCAGGCCGGTACACAACATCAGCACGATCTGGGTAATCAGGAAGGCGTGGTATTCACGGGCCTGGTCCGGCTCCAGCGTCACGTCGTTCAACCGTGGCGCCGCGTCGCCGTATTCATCGGCCACCAGCTCCATCAGCAGCACGCCTTCGAGGAAGTCGTACGGCTTGGGCACGCGAACGCCCGCACCGGCCAGGCGAAACAGCGCCGCTACCTCAGCGTTCTGCCAGGCATCTTCGGTTTCTTTCTTGCCGAACTTGGAGCCCTTGGCCATGGCCCGGGCCTGACGGCTGTTGCGGACCTTGCGGCCTTCCTGGTATTCGGACGCCTGACGAAAACTTCGTTTATTCGCCTCCTTGTAGACCTTGGCGCAACGTAACTCGTTGCCGCAGCGCACCACGTAAACAGCTGCTTCTTTACCACTCATGAGTGGGCGCAGCACCTCGTCGACCAGACCGTCCTCGATCAGGGGTTCAATGCGTTTAGGAGTCTTCATCAGCTTTTATTGTGGGTCCTTTATTACCAAACACGCGTATGGCACTCGTTATACGGCAATCCTCTCGCCGCGGGGAGAGGGTACCGACCTTTGACCGCTTAAGAATGCATCCAATATGCCAAATTGACCGGCGGCCCGATCATAGCCGAGATCAGCGCTCAATAATCGCGGTGACGCCCTGGCCCCCGGCGGCGCAGATCGAGATCAGGCCCCGGCCCTTGCCGGCTGCGTCCAGCAGCTTGGCCAGGTTGGCGACGATACGCCCGCCCGTGGCAGCAAACGGATGGCCGGCGGCCAATGAGCTGCCCTTGACGTTCAAGCGGCTGCGGTCGATAGAGCCCAGCGGTGCATCCAGCCCCAGGCGGGTCTTGCAGTATTCCGGATCTTCCCAGGCTTTCAGCGTGCACAACACTTGGGCAGCAAAGGCTTCGTGAATCTCGTAGTAATCGAAGTCCTGCAACGTCAGGCCGTTCCTCGCCAGCAGGCGCGGCACGGCGTACACCGGCGCCATCAGCAGGCCTTCGGCGCCGTTGACGAAATCCACCGCCGCCGCTTCGCCATCGCGCAGGTAGGCGAGAATCGGCAAGCCGCGCTCCTTGGCCCAGGCTTCACTGCCCAGCAGCACCAACGAGGCGCCATCGGTCAGCGGCGTCGAGTTACCGGCGGTGAGGGTGCCCTTTTCACTGCGCTCGAAGGCGGGCTTGAGGCTGGCGAGTTTTTCCAGGGTCAGGTCGGGGCGCAGGTTGTTGTCGCGGGTCAGGCCAAGAAAGGGCGTGAGCAAATCGTTTTGCCAGCCTTCGGCGTAGGACGCGGCCATTTTCTGGTGGCTTTCCAGCGCCAACTGATCCTGCTCGGCGCGGGGTATCTGCCAGGTCTGCGCCATCAACTCGCAATGCTGGCCCATGGACAACCCGGTGCGCGGTTCGCCGTTGCGCGGCAGCTCCGGCTTGAGGTGATGGGGACGAAGTTGTAACAAGACTTTAAGTTTATCCGCCATGGATTTGCTGCGATTGGCTTGCAGCAGGATTTTGCGCAGGCCCTCATTCACCCCGATAGGCGCGTCGGACGTGGTGTCGACGCCGCCGGCAATCCCGCTTTCGATCTGCCCCAGCGCAATCTTGTTCGCCACCAGCAACGCGGCTTCCAGCCCCGTGCCACAGGCCTGCTGAATATCGTAGGCCGGGGTTTGCGGCGACAGGCGCGAGCCCAGCACGCACTCGCGGGTCAGGTTGAAGTCGCGGGAATGCTTGAGCACCGCCCCGGCGGCCACCTCGCCAATACGCAGGCCGTGCAGGTTGTAGCGTTCGATCAGGCCTTCGAGGGCAGCGGTCAACATCGCCTGGTTGCTCGCCGTGGCGTAAGGGCCGTTGGAGCGGGCGAAGGGGATGCGGTTACCGCCAATGATCGCTACACGGCGCAATTGAGTCATGGAAAGCTCCCTTCAGGTTATGGGGTGAATCTCTGAGCCTAGCCTAGGCTCAATCGAACGACTTTCACCTATTGATGGTCCACCGTTTGAACCCCAGCACTCGGAGAGCGTTCCATGTCTGACCGTTATATCGACTTCGCCAACTCCAGCCTCGGCCATCGCCTGGTCGCCGCCATTGGCCTGCCGTCACCGGTACGCCTGGAACGCTGGCAGGCCGGACGCCTGCGCCCGGTGGAGGGTGCACTGCTGATCGGCGGCGGCCCGCTGGCGACAAAAATCCTGCCATTCGCCAACAAGCTGACCGACGCTATCTATAGCTACGGCACCGAACCGTCGACGGCAACCACCTGGATTCCCGGCCACGGGCCCAAGCTCAAGGCCGTGGTATTTGACGCCAGCCAACTGCAGCACACCGATCAACTCAAACAGCTGCGGGAATTCTTTCAGCCGCTGATGAAAAATCTCGATCACAGCGCACACCTGGTGATCCTTGGCCGTGCCCCGGAAAGCCTCGGCGACCCGTTTGCCGCCAGTGCCCAACGGGCCCTTGAAGGCTTCAGCCGGTCGCTGGCCAAAGAGCTGCGCAGCGGCGGCGTCCTGCAATTGCTGTACGTGGGCGACGGGGCCGAGGATCAATTGGAGGGTGCGTTGCGGTTCTTCCTCTCGCCGAAAAGTGCCTATATTTCCGGCCAGGTCATTCGCCTGAACCCTTGCGGGACCCAGGTCGCGGACTGGACGCGTCCGCTCGCCGGGCACAAGGCCCTGGTGACCGGCGCCGCCCGCGGCATCGGTGCCTCGATCGCCGAAACCCTGGCCCGCGACGGTGCCGAGGTGATCCTGCTAGACGTGCCACAAGCCAAGGCCGACCTCGATGCCCTGGCCGCGCGCCTGGGCGCCCGCAGCATCGCCCTGGATATCTGCGCCGAAGACGCCGCCACCCAACTGATCGAACACCTGCCGGACGGCATCGACATCGTGGTGCACAACGCCGGCATCACCCGCGATAAAACCCTGGCCAACATGACGCCGGAATATTGGGACGCAGTCTTGGCGGTCAATCTCAACGCGCCGCAAGTGCTGACCAAGGCGCTGCTGGACAGCGGCACCCTGCACGACAACGGTCGCGTGGTGCTGCTGGCATCCATCAGCGGCATCGCCGGCAACCGCGGGCAAACCAACTACGCCGCGAGCAAGGCTGGGCTGATTGGCCTGGCCCAGGCCTGGGCGCCGTTGCTCGGTGAGCGCGGGATCAGCATCAATGCCGTGGCCCCCGGTTTTATCGAAACCCAGATGACCGCACACATTCCCTTCGCCCTGCGTGAGGCCGGGCGCCGCATGAGTTCGCTGGGCCAGGGCGGCTTGCCCCAGGACGTCGCCGAGGCGGTGGCCTGGCTCGGCCAGCCGGGCTCGGGCGCGGTCAGCGGGCAGGCACTTCGGGTGTGCGGGCAAAGTCTATTGGGAGCGTAAGCATGGAGTGGCACACATTAGGCAGCACCCCGTTCCTGCCGCCGCTGTATTGGCGCGCGGCACTCAAGCGCAAGATCACCGGCACCACGCTGCCCGAGCAAGGGTTGCGCTGCCGGGTCAGTGTGAACCCCAGGGAAGTCACGGCCTATCGCAAGGTCTGCGGGTTTGCCGACAGCCCGGTCTTGCCGGCCACCTATCCGCATATCCTGGCATTCGGCCTGCAGATGCAATTGCTCACCGACAAGGCATTTCCTTTCCCGCTGCTGGGATTGATCCACCTGAGCAACCGGATCCGCATCCTGCGCCCATTGGGCGGTGTGAGTGACTTGACGGTCGGCGTTTACGCGCAGAATTTGCAGCCCCATGCCAAGGGCGCGACATTCGATATTGTGACCACGGTCGAAGATTCACTGGGGCTACTGTGGGAAGCGCAAAGCCGGATGCTCTGTCGCGGTGTGAAACTCGATGGCGCAGCAACGGACAACCCGCTGCAACCCCCTGCCGCTGTCGCCGAACTGACCCGCTGGAAAGCCCCCGCCGATAGTGGCCGCCGCTACGCCCGGGTGTCCGGCGACTACAACCCGATTCACTTGAGCGCCCTCACTGCGAGGTTATTCGGCTTTCCCCAGGCCATCGCCCATGGGCTGTGGAATAAGGCCCGCACACTGGCCGCACTGAGTGAGCATTTGCCAGCCGCCAATCTCGAGATAGACGTCGAGTTTAAGAAGCCGGTGCGTTTGCCCAGTGAGGTAACGTTATTCACGAGCGCCCCCGGCTCTAGCGGTGAGCTGCAACTTAAAGGCGCCGGGGGCATTGAACACATGGTCGGCCGCTGGCGGCCCATCGCCTGATCAATTGTATATATACACCCTAAGTTATAGCGAGCTATCGATAGCTCGCTACTCTTATCAACTCATTGATTTTAATACACTTACAACTTAAACACCGCCGCCTTCTACACCCTTGGTATTAGTCATTAAGCAAACTAACTCTTCGTGTATATAAATCGTTAATACCAAGTTGAGCGTTGCGAGAGCGCGCACCCGGGACTGTTATAGCCATAACGGACGAATGTATCGCTGCCCCTAGAAACAGCGAACTTCGAAAACAACAAAGGCTGTACCAGGTGCAAGGAACTCAATCATGAAAACTCAAGTCGTGTTGTGGAAAGCAAGTACCGCGCTGGCCCTGATTCTGGCAGTAAGCCTCGGAGGCTGCAGCAGCGGTGGTGGTGGTCATCACAGTAGCGTCGCAGCCTCCTCTCCGGATGCTGGCGGCGGTACTGGCGGTGGAACAGGTGGAGGCACCGGCGGCGGTACCGGTGGTGGCACTGGCGGCGGCACTGATGGAGGTACCGGTGGTGGCACCGGCGGCGGCACTGGTGGAGGTACCGGTGGTGGCACCGGCGGTGGCACTGGTGGAGGTACCGGTGGAGGCACCGGCGGCGGTACTGGTGGAGGTACCGGCGGCGGCACTGGTGGAGGTACCGGCGGCGGCACTGGTGGAGGTACCGGTGGCGGCACTGGCGGTGGTACTGGCGGCGGCACCGGCTCGACCACTCCCCTGGTCACCGGCCAGGTAGTAGGCGCTGTGGGCGGTGTCGTCGGTAATGTCGGCACCACGGTAGGTAACCTGGGCACAACCCTGACCACGGTTCCCATTGTCGGCACCACTGCCGGCGGGCTGGTCACCGCGACAGGCACCGCCGTCAACAGTATCGGCGGCGGCTTGAGCAACGGCCTGGGCACGCTGGGTACCAATAGCAACTCCGTGGGCACAACCGTTGCCGGTGTGGCCGATGGCGTTGCCGACCTGGGCACCGGCGTTTCCAACACCGGCAAATCCCTGGGCACCACACTCGGCGGCATTCCCGTAGTCGGCGGCTTGACCGGTGGCGTGGGCGGTGCGGCAGGTGGCGTGGTTGATCAGGTCGGCCAGGCCGTCACCATGCTCGGCGATACCTTGAGCACTGCCAGCACCACCGGGCCATTGGGCAGCGTGACCAATACGGTGGGTAAAAGCGTATTGGTACCGGTGGTCTCCCTGGTGGAAAACACCACCGGCAACCTGGGCAATAAAACAGGCCTGGGCAACCCGGTCGGCGGCGTACTGGATAAAGTCGGCTCCACTGTCACCGGCCTTGGCGGCCAGGTGGCCAGCGCCGGCGGCGCAGGCAACCCTGTCGGGACACTCGTCGGTGGCGTGTTGACTGGCGTTGGCACCACCCTTGATAAGTCGAGCGGTTACGTCAACCCGGCCACCACGACCCCTCAATCGGGCCTGCCTGAACTCGTCGGCGGTCTTGTCGCCAACGTCGGCAACGGCCTGAATGCCGGCAACACCAACGGCACTGTCAGTGCAGCCGGTGTAACCGGTGGCCAAGTGGGTAACACCGTCGCGTCGCTCGGCACCCTGATCGGTGGCAATGGCGTGGCCAACACTGCAGCCACGGCTCCTGTTGCAGGCCTGGCGACCAATGTCGGCACCGCACTCAACCCAGTGACCTCGGGTGTTGCCAACCTGACGCAAAACATCGGCACCAGCACCGGGATCGGCGCACCGGTGAATGGTCTGGTTACCCAGGTCGGCGGCGCAGTCAGCAGCCTGGGCACCAACCTGACGGCGGCGAATGCCAATCCGGTGACTAACGCTGTGGGCGGTACCCTGAATGCCGTCGGCAATACCGTCGGCTCGGTGGGTGGCCTGGTAACCGGCGGCACCAGCAGTAACGGTGGCGGTCTGCTCGGTGGCTTGAACGTGGGTGCCGGTGCCACCGCTACGGGCACTGCCAATGCAAATGCAAACACAGGCGGCGGCCTGGGAGGTCTGCTCGGTGGGCTGACCGGCAAAAAATAGAATTGCACCTGGCCATTAGACGGCCTCCCCTACAGCGCCTACGCTTGGTTGAGACGAGAGATTCCAACGAGTCTCTCGTCTTTTTTATTGGCCAATGAATGGCTTTGCGAACCGTGTCCCAGAACCCGGCGGGCCTAGCGAAAACGCTGCAGCAGTTTTGACCATGGAGTGTCCTATGCGCGCCTTGACGCCTTTGTTTCTGCTCACCCTCATTGCTGCCAGCGTCCATGCCGAGACCCTGCCCAGCTACCTCAACAGCAACGACACCATTCGTAACCTGCCGGTACCCAACCTCCCCGCCGATGCCTATCGCCCGGTCACCCCACAGACCCAACTGCCCGAGCCGGCGGCAACCCAGGGCCAGCCATTGTTGATGGACACCAAAGTGACCATCCGCAAGCTGCAAATCGACGGTGGGACGATCTACCCGCTCCAGGATGTGGCCAAGGTTTTCGAACCGCTGATTGGCCATGAAACCAACCTGGCACAACTGATCGAAGCCACCCGCGGCATCACCCGCCGCTACCAGCAGGACGGCTATCTGTTGTCCTACGCGTACCTGCCCGACCAGCGCTTCGAAAACGGCCTGGTGCGCGTGGTGCTGGTGGAGGGCTACATCAAGGATTACAACGTGCAGGGCGACATTGGCTCGGTCTCGACCTACGTCGACAAACTGGCGGCCAAGCTGCTGGCCGAGCGCCCGCTGACCCGCAAGACCTTCGAACGCTACACCACCTTGATGGGCCGCATTCCAGGTGTAACGCTGCAGGCGCAAGTACCGCCGCCGGGCACCACCGATGGCGGCACGCGCATGCAGATCCAGGCCTCGCGCAAACCCTTCACCAGCAGCATGAGCATGACGGACGACAGCCGTGGCGGCCTGCAAGCCCTGATCACCGGCACCAGCAATTCCCAGACATCCCTGGGCGAACAACTGAGCGTCAGCGGCCTGTTCCCGCCCGGCGAGGACAAGGAGCACTACTACCGCCTGGGCTACAGCCAGTTCGTGAATGCCGAGGGCACTCAACTGGTGGTCAACGCCGAGCGCTACCGCGCCGACCCGCGCAGCAACGTGCAGCTGGACGGCGGTTTTGAACTCAAGCCACACCAGGAGGTTGACCGCTACTCCGTCGGCCTCAGCCATCCGCTGATTGCCTCCCCTACCGAGTCATTGACCCTGGGCACGCGACTCTATGCCGTGGACCAGACCACCCGTTATCAACTGGTGGGTTTCCCGCAACGTTTCGACCTGGAAACCAACCTGCGCGCCCTGGCATTCGAAGGTGACTGGCGCAAATCCGACACGCGCCAACTGCGCATTCTCAGCGCCGGCCTGTACCAGGGCATCGACGGCCTGGGCGCCAGCACCCGGAGTGACTTCGAGGGTATAAAACCCGACATCGACTTCTTCCGCCTGCGCGTCTCGGGCGTACAGAGCGACAAGTTCTTCGACAACTGGCAAGGCGTGGCATCGGGTGCCTTCTACTGGAGCAACGACACCCTGCCCGACAGCGAACGCGCGACGTTCGGCGGGCAGAATTTCGGGCGTGGCTACCCGGATGACCAGGGCTCGGGCGACAAGGGCTGGGGCGTGGCGTATGAGGTCAACTACAGCTTCAACCGCAGTGGCGAGTGGGTAAAAATCCTGCAGCCGTACGTGGTGCTCGACAAGGCCAAGACCTGGTTCAACGAACTGCCGGCCAAGGGCAACAACATGTCATCGGCAGCGGTGGGCCTGCGCTTCGGGGATAACAAGTACTACAACATCGCGCTGGAAGCGGCCAAGCCAATGTCGGATATCGCCCTGGACAGCTTCAATCGGCGGCCACGGTATACGCTGAGTTTCAGCTACCAACTCTGAACCCTGTGGGAGCGAGCTTGCTCGCGAAGAACGTCCAGACAACGCGGGGAACCAGACTGCCCGCGTTATCGTTGACGTTTTTCGCGAGCAAGCCCGCTCCCACACAAGCTCGCTCCTACATCAATCTGATTTTGGGGATGGGGAAGAGGTTGTTGAGGGTATCGATCAAGCGCACCAGGTAGATCGGCTTGCGGAACAGGTCCAGCACCTGCAGGCGCAGCATGTCACTGACATCATCCATCTCGGCGTGGCCGGACATGACGATCACCGGCAAGTGCTGGCGAGCGGTGTGTTCGCGCAGACGCTTGATCAAGGAAATACCACTTTCCTCGGGCATGCGCAGGTCGGTAATCACCAGTGCGATATCGGGGTGCAGGGTCAGCTCCTGCAAGGCAAAGGTGACCGAGGTCGCGGTAAAACAGACAAAGCCTTCATTCTCCAGCGACTCGGCCAGTTCAATAAGGGCGTCCTCTTCGTCATCCACCAAAAGGATTTGTTGCCGGGGAGCCGAAGAGGAGTTCATGTGGAAATGCCTGATACGCAATAGATCATTCAGCGGAACCTGCACGTTTAGGCGAGTACCGGAGTCAGGTATGAATGCCGGCCTGTATCGTGTTGAAGACGCCGGTTATGGCGGTCCGGATAGGTGTAATAAAAGCAGCCAGCGCCACAGCGACCATCGCCGCAACCAGTGCGTATTCGATACCCGATGCGCCCTCTTTGGAATAGAAAAAAATCTGGACTTTGATGAAACCCATGCGAATAAGATCAAGGAACATAATGACTTCTCCTTTGCGCCCACGGCGCTGGTATCGCGGCATCACAAAAATGATTTCGGTGTGCCACTAGAGCATTGTCAACAAACCCCAGACCAACAACTGTAAGAACTGATTAATCACAAAGTATTAGTCGGCCGGCTGACGCCAAAAATCCCACTTTCGCAGAGGTTTCTGGAGATATTTTTCGCCCGGTAATGGCGTTTTGTCTTAGCTGAACTACCTTCAAATAGCGAAATAGTTAGAAGCTTGAAGCGATCCGGATACGCAAGCATTAGTGGAAACAGCAGTGGATGCAGCAGGAAAGGGAGAGCCTTCATGAACAGTCGGATTAGCTTGATCCTCGCCGGGCTGCTGTTGGTAGGTGCACTGATTGCAGGCTACTGGGGCCTGGTACTCAGCCGCCCTGCCCCTGTCGCACCGCCCGTGCCCCAAACACCTGAAGTCGTGCAACCCGTAGCCGAAGACCAGACACGCCAACCCGTGGTGGTGCTGGCCCATGACGTCGCACCTTTTGTTGCGCTCACCGCCGCCGACCTGACCCTGGAAAAACTGCGCACGGTTCCCGCCGGCAGCCTCACCAGCCTCGACCAGGCCGTGGGCAAGATCCCGTGGCGGCCGCTGTCGGCCGGGACCTGGCTGACCGAGGAGAGCTTCAACTCCGGCGGCACCGTGGCGCGAATGATCCGCCCTAACGAACGCGCGCTTGCCGTCGCCGTGGATGAAGTGATCGGCGCCAGCGGGCAACTCTCCCCGGGGGACTATGTGGACGTCCTGCTCTTCCTGCGCCAGGAAGCCAGCAACCCGCAGCAGTCCGCACAAATCGTGGTGCCCGCCTTGCGCCTGCTGGGCGTCGGCGACCAACTGGGGCTGACCAACGACGGCACGCCCGGCTCCGTGCCACCGACCACCCCCGACGAAAAACTCAAGGCGCAGCAGAGTCGCGCCAGCGCGCGCACGGTACTCCTCGCCGTACCGGAGGAGCTCCTGAGCCGGCTGATGCTCGCAGCCCAGTCCGGCGTACTGCGCCTGGCTGTACGCAGTGCAGACGAACAACTGCTGAGCCAATACTGGGCCGGTGAAACGGAGTCCGCGACCCACCTGGAAAACACCCGGCGCGAGCTCTACCAGTTCAACCAGCTGGCCTTCAGCACAGCGCCCGTCAACGGCCTGAGTCCCGCCGGCAATGGTGCGCCAAGGCGTTCAGGCGTCGAAGTAATACGTGGCAATCAGGTTACCCAACAAACGCCCTGAAAGAGCTAAGGATGCCTTGAATGAGCAGTCGTTTCGTGTGGTCTTTTTCGCGAATTTTCTGGGCACTTCTCACCCTGAGCCTGCCTGTCGGCGTTGCACTGGCAGCACCCGGCAACTGCACGGGCCTGGGCCAGCTGCCGGCAGTGCTGGAGGTGGGTGAAGGCGCTCAACAGGCTATCCAGTCGCCGGTGCCGATTACGCGGCTGGCCATTGGCGATCCGAAAGTGGCCGATGTGCAGGTCAACGGCAACCAGGCGTTCCTGCTCACCGGCATCGCCTCGGGCACCACCAGCCTGATGGTCTGGACGGCCTGCTCCAGCAGCCCGCGCCAAAGCATGGTGTTCGTCAAGGGCAAGGCCACGTCAGCCCTGACCAGCCTGGCCCTGGCGCCGTCCGATGACCCGACGCTGCCCAGCCAGGTGCAAACCGACATCCGCTTTGTGGAAGTGAGCCGCACCAAACTCAAGGAGGCCAGTACCTCGATCTTTGGCCGGGGCGGCAACTTTCTGTTTGGCGCCCCGAACAATGTTGCCAACGCCGCGGCCACAGGATTCCGTGGGCTCCCGGTGAACAACGACACCTTCAACATCGGCTTTGGCGGCGGCCGTGTCTCGGCCATGATCAACGCCCTGGAAAGCAGCGGCTTTGCCTACACCCTGGCCCGGCCGAGCCTGGTGGCGCTCAGTGGCCAAAGTGCGACCTTCCTCGCCGGTGGTGAAGTACCGATCCCGGTGCCCAGCAGCGGCAGCAACACCATCTCCATCGAATACAAAGAGTTCGGTATTCGCCTGACCCTGACCCCGACCGTCATCGACCATGGGCGGATTTCCCTGAAGGTCGCGCCAGAGGTCAGTGAGCTGGACTACACCAACGCGGTCAACATCCAGGGTATCTCCGTGCCGGCGCTGACCATCCGGCGCACCGACACCAGCATCTCCCTGGCCGACGGCGAAAGCTTCGTGATCAGCGGCCTGATCAGCACCAACAACACCTCCAGCGTCAGCAAATTCCCGGGCCTGGGTGACATCCCGATCCTCGGTGCATTCTTTCGCGACTCCAGCATCAATCGCCAGGAAAAAGAGCTGCTGATGATCGTCACCCCGCACCTCGTGCAGCCCTTGGCGGCCAACGCCCAACTGCCTTCGTTGCCAGGGGAAAAGCTGCGCAATTACGACCCTAACTGGTACCGCCTGTATTTCCTCGAAAACGGCAATTTCGACCGCCGCAGTGGACTGTCCGAATGAGTGAGAGCCTGAGCCAGACCTTTTTGGCAATTACCCGCAACACCACGGATCTGGAATGGCTTCAGGGCGCACTCGCGCCCCTGGGGCAAGTGGTCAGCGCCGGTGCCGGCAGCCTCGACGAACTGTTGGCACTGGTAGACGTGACGTTCGCCAACCTGGTGTTCATTGGCTTGGACCGGGAACACGTCACCACCCAGTGCGCCCTGATCGAAGGTGCCCTGGAAGCCAAGCCGATGCTTGCCATCGTGGCCTTGGGCGATGGCATGGACAACCAGCTTGTACTGAACGCGATGCGCGCCGGCGCACGGGATTTCGTGGCCTACGGCTCGCGCTCCAGTGAGGTTGCCGGCCTGGTTCGGCGCCTGAGCAAACGCTTGCCGGCGGTCACCCCGAATACCCATCTAGGCGGGCTGACCGTGCTCTACGGCACCCAAGGCAATGCCGACGGCGCGCTGATCGCCAGCCACCTGGCCCTGGTGGTACAAAAAAGCGGGCAGCAAACGCTGTTGCTCGACCTGGGCCTGCCACTCGCTGACAGCCTCGCACTGCTGGGGCTGGAGAGTTCTTTTCATTTCGGCGACGCCCTGCGTCACTTGCGGCGCCTGGACTCAACCCTGATCAACAGCGCCTTCACCACCGCCGAAGCCGGTCTGCGCATCCTCGCCTACCACAACAACGACGAGCCCCTGGAACGGACCAGCGCGGCCGAGTTGTACATGTTGCTCAGCGCCCTGCGCCAGCACTTCCAGCACATCGTGGTGAACCTGACCGGCCAACCCGACAGCGAAGCCTTGCGCACCTTTGTCAGCCATTGCGACAAACTGCTGTGGTGCACCGACCAAAGCGTGCCGGACTGCCGCCGCAACCTGGCCGTACTCAACCTGTGGCGGGAAAAAGGCATGAAACTCGACCATGCCCGCCTGCTGGTAGACCGCTACCTAAAGGGGGCCGCCCCGGACTCGGAGGCGCTGGGCAATAGCTTCGGGCTGGAGGTAATCGCCGTCCTGCCCTGGAGCCCGGAAGTGCGCCTGAGTGCCAAGAACCAGGCCCAGACCCTGTTCTCCCTGGCCCCACGGGAAGCCCTGACACAGACGTTGCGCGGCTTGGGTGAGCGCCTGGCAAAACGCTCCGAGGGCCTGGAAAAACCCTCCACCAATTGGCTCAACCGCCTTCTGAGGACCAAATGAACGGCGAGAAGCTGTTTGGCGTCGCCCCGCGCGGCAACGTCGGCAACACTGATCACGACGGCCTGAAGCTGGTGCTGCATCGCTACATCATCGATGCCATCGAGGATTCGGGAAAAAACCTGCTGGAAGGCACACGCCAGTCCCTGGCGCAGTTTGTGATCGACAAGGTGGCCGAATACATCACACGTATGCACCTGGCGATTTCCCGCTATGAGATGGAGCGCCTGGCTGAAGAGATCGTCGATGAGCTGACCGGTTTCGGCCCGCTGGAAGTGCTGCTGCGCGACCCGACCGTCACCGAGATCCTGGTCAACGGCCCGCACCGGGTATTCGTCGAACGCGATGGCCTGCTGCAACAAAGTGACTTGCGCTTCATTGACGACCACCATGTCGAGCGGGTCATGCAGCGCATCCTCGCACCCCTGGGACGCCGGCTGGATGAGTCGTCGCCGATGGTCGATGCGCGCCTGCCCGATGGCAGCCGGGTCAATGCGATCATTCCGCCGATTGCCCTGGACGGGCCGTGCCTGTCGATTCGAAAGTTTCGCAAGGACATGCTTAAAAGCAGCGACCTGGTGGCCATGCAAACCATCGACCAGGCCATTTTCGATTTTTTCAAGGAAGCCGTCGGCAAGCGCTGCAACATCCTGATCAGCGGCGGTACCGGCACCGGTAAAACCACACTGCTGAACATTCTCAGCCAGTTGATCAACCCCCGCGAGCGCCTGGTCACCATCGAAGACGTGGCCGAGTTGCAACTGGGCCATCCCCACGTTGTGCGCCTGGAAACCCGCCCGCCCAATGCCGAGGGGCATGGGGAAGTGAAGGCCAGTGACTTGATCCGCAACGCCCTGCGGATGCGCCCCGACCGGATCATCCTCGGCGAGATCCGGGGCGTGGAGGTCATCGATGTGTTGACCGCCATGAACACCGGCCACGACGGCTCGATGAGTACCGTGCACGCCAACAACGCCCAGGACGCCTTGCTGCGCCTGGAAACCCTGGTGGGCCTGACCGGCCGGGTCGTCGCGGAAAAAACCCTGCGGCAAATGATCTGCGCGGCGCTGGATGTGGTGATCCAGCTGACGCGCCTGCCCGATGGCCGCCGCTGTGTCAGCGAAGTGGTGGAAGTGGTGGGCATCCGCGAAGACGTGTACGTCACCAACACCCTGTTTCGCCACGACAAGCGCACCGGCTTTGGCTTCCTGCGCGAAGCGGTCAACCCGGCCGGTGACAAGTTGCGTCACGAAGGTCACCTGCCGGTGTAGGAGGCAACCCGATGATCGGTCCGATTCTGCTCGCCCTACTCGCCGTAGCCCTTCTGGTGCTGGGGATAGGCCTGATGCGCAACGGTTTGCGCAAGGCCCAGACCGACCGGGTATTGGAACGCCTGGCCGAAGGGCAACCCCAGGCCATGAAAGACAACGCGGTGACCACCAGCCTGGAACGCACGTTTATCCGTGCAGGCCTCGGCCGGCCAACTGAGCGCCTCGGCCTGTGGCTGACCCTGTGGGCCTTTGGCGCCCTGCTGGGGGGGCTCGTGGGCCAGTGGATAGGCTTGTTTGTGATGGTGGCGGCACCGCCCTTGGCACTGCGCCTGTACATCGCCGTACGCTACCAGCGGCGGCTGCGCCGGATGATCGAACAACTCCCGCAATTGCTCGATCACGCCGTACGCAGCCTGAAATCCGGGCGCACCCTGGCGGACGCCATCCTGAGCGGAATCGATGCCAGTGACGACCCGTTGAAAAAGTCCATGGGCCGTATCAAGCGCAATGTGCAATTGGGTGTCAGCCTGCCGGAGGCCGCTCATGACTATGCCGAGTTTTATGAACAGGATGAATTGCGCCTGTTTGCCCTGGGCCTCAAGGTCAACCACCGCTACGGCGGCAACGCCAGTGAGCTGCTGGAAAACCTGATCAAGATGATCCGCGAGCGCGACCAGGGCGCACGGCAATTACGCGCCATGACCGGTGAAACCCGGGTGACCGCGCTGGTGCTGGCGGTACTGCCGGTGAGTGTCGCGGGCTACTTCCTGCTCGTTAATCCGACGTACCTGATGGCCATGTGGGATGACCACAGCGGCCAACGCCTGATGCTCGGTGCGTTCGCCTTGCAAGTCATCGGATGCGTGGCGCTGTGGCGCATGTTGCGGAGTATCTGAGATGGCGATACTGATCAGTGCCGTATTGTTTCTTGCCGCGTTATCACTGCTGCTGGCGAATATCCTGAGCAGTCGTCGTCAACAACGCGTGGTCGCCCAGCGGCTGCAGGGCGAGCCAAGCCGCAATGACAAAATGAGTGAGTGGTTGCACCAGTTGGGCAGCACCCGGATCGGCCAGCGCACCATCAGCCTCGATAACGAAACCCAAATCCTGCTCAACCGCATGGGCTGGAGAAAAACCAGCCAACGCTCGATGTTCGCCGCTTGCCAGATCGGTTCACCGATAGTTTTGCTGGGGCTGACCGCGATGACACTGCAGCTGTTCTTTCCCGGCACCGAGCATGAGTTTGTGATCTCCCTGCTGGGCCTGATCATCGGCTACCTGCTGCCCAAGCGAATACTGGTGGCACTCGCCAAAAGGCGCCAGGGGAAAATCTCCCGGGAAGTAGCGACCTTCATCCCCCTGGTGCGCATTCTGTTTGAGTCAGGCATGGCCGTGGAGCAGGCGCTGCGGGTCATGGCCTACGACGCGCAAAAGTTGCTGCCGGTACTGACCGCCGAACTGCGCCTGGTGCTGGCACGCGTCGATTCCGGGCTGGAGTTGGGGGAGGAATTGAACAAGGCCAGCCAGATGCTGGACGTCGATGAACTCAGCGACACGTGCCTGATCCTCCAGCAGCTTCTGCATCAGGGCGGCGGGGCGATGAAGTCGCTGCAATCGCTCAAGCAGTTGCTGGATGACCGGCGCCTGACCCGCCTGCAGGAATACATTTCCAAGATGTCCGCCAAAATGTCCGTGGTGATGATGCTGTTCCTGTTTCCCGCATTACTGATCGTATTGGCCGGCCCTGGCTTTATCGCCATCGCCAAAGCCTTCGTGCCTTGAGAGGACATGCAATGAAGACATTGATGGTCGCCTGCAGCCTGTTGTTGTTAAGTGGTTGCGCCAGTAACGGGCAACTGCCGTGGGCGGGTTTCAGCGCGCAGGGCAGTTGTGCCAAGCCCAACTCCAATCAGGAGTTATCGCTGAACCTGGCCGACGACATGGCCAACGAGGGCAAGCTGCACGCCAGCCTGGCCAACCTGCAAAACCTGCCGGACAACCTGCCCCAGGTGCGCCAGCGCCAGGCCAAGGTGTACCGCCTGCTGGGCCGCAGCGAAGCCGAACCGTTGTACCGCAGCCTGCTCGGCACCTGCATGGCTGCCGAAGGCGAGCACGGGCTCGGCCAGCTGGCAGCGGCCAGGGGAGACAACGGCCAGGCCATGGCGCACTTGCAACGCGCGGCCAGGATGTCGCCCACCGACGAGAAAATCCGCAACGACCTGGGCGTGGTGTACCTCAATCAACGGCGCGTGGAAGATGCACGCTTCGAATTCCTGACGGCCATGGAGCTCAAGCAGAGCGATCAACTGGCGGCGATCAATCTGGTGACGCTGATGATCTACCAGGACAACTGGGAACAAGCCGCACAAGTGGCCAGCCGCATGGGCCTGAGCCCGGAACAAGTGACGCAAGCCCAGGCCCGGGCGCAGCAACTCAAGGCGCCCGTCTCACCGACGACAGCGCCAAAAGATCAGGTCGCAACCGTAGGCGACGTGCTGCAAGCGCCGGTCAAATAGGTCTCTAAAGGGAGTACACACGATGAAATTCACACTGCTCGCCACGCTGCTGTTCGCCAGCCTGCCGCTGACGGTGCTGGCTATTGAGCCGGGGCCTTCTTCGCCACAGCAAAAACAGACCGAAGGCTGGCTGCAACTGCAGGTCAGTGGCGAACGCGCATCTCCCATCCGGCAGAAGGCCACGCCCGCTGAACGCGACCAGGCCATGCAACGCCTGCTGGACAGTTACAAACACCCTATTCCTGAGTACTACGACCAGAAACTGGGCGGCAACACCCCAGGCAGCAACAACTAATGCGCAGTGACGCGCTGGCGCGCCGCAGAATTGTTCGGCGATAACGCCAGCGCCAACTGGGTTCGGTTGTGCATATGGGTCAGGCGCAGCACTTGGGACACGTAGAGTTTCACGGTGTTTTCAGTGATGCCCAGTTCACAGGCAATCTGGTAGTTGGTCTGGCCCTTGCCTACCAGCCTTGCGACATCCAGTTGGCGGGGCGACAACTGATTGAAGATCGCCGGTATTTCAACCCGGTCAGTGTCGCTGACTTCACCCTCGGCTTCAGTCGACAGGCCGGATTGCGGACTGCTGCGCACCTTGTCGAGGTCATGATAAAGGTCATCGATGGACGCCGAGAGAAACTGCAGCTTCTGGTTCAGGTGCCCCAGGTCGAGATCTTTCTGCCGGTCCTGCAGCGCGACCACCTGGCGTTGCAACCCTTCGAGCAGCTCGCCCAAATTGATCGGCTTCTGGTAGTAATCGGCAATCCCGGCGCGCAAGGCCTTGATCACGTCCTGCTTGTCTGCACGCCCGGTCAGCATGATGGCCTCAAAGACCCGTTGCTTGCCGGCCAGGTGTTGCAGGGCCTGGACCAGTTCGATGCCATCCATCTCGGGCATATGCAGATCGCACAGCACCAGGCCGATCTCGGCATCGTCGCGAAAACGCTCGATGGCTTCCTGGCTGGATGCGCAAGGGACGCAACGGTAACCGTTGCTTTCAAGAAATTCGCAAAGCTCTTCCACGATCAAAGGCTGATCGTCCACCACGAGCACTTTCACTTGAGAGGTAAGCTTGTTCACGCGCTACTCCATGCCTGGCAAGCAAAAGGACCGATGTATCCATTCCGACCATTTTTCCTATGCAACTTACCCATAAACGTAGACGTACTTTCCTACTATGTACATAGCGATACCCTACGTGGCGACTAATGGGATCCAAAACCAGGACAGGCAAAAACCGATCAGTAAAAACGGCACGAACGGCTGCCTGGCCGAATGTGCCGGATCAAGGTACTGCAAGGTATTCCTAAGCCCTTGATTCATCAGCGGCCACACCCTGGGCGCCAGCAACAGCCAGGCTGCGCTCGCGAGGCCGGCGCCGATAAAAGTGCCCAGTACGTAGAGGTAGTCGGTTGCCAGCCCCAATGCCACGATCAGCTTCACGTCACCGGCGCCCAGGCGGCCCAGCGCGTAACCCGGCAGGGTGAACAACAACGCCAGGACAAAGGCCACACCGCCCTCGACAGCCGGCGCACCGAGCCAGGTCGTACCGCTCCAGAACAGGTAAACCAACGCCAGCAAGGCTGCGCCGAGGGTCAAACGGTTGGAGACCTGACGTAGACGGATATCTTGCACAGCGCACAGCGCGAGCCAAACGACCAGGACGAGGCTTTGAATCACGTAAAAAAAATCCCTTTTTGCTGAATGATTCTATGCTGATATCAGGTAGTAGTAGTCAGGGTAGACGAGTCATGAAAAAAGGCCTCGCTAAAAAGCAAAAAGGTGCCGCCGCGCTGGAGTTCGCGATGGTCTTCATGATTTTTTTTGCCATTTTTTATGGCCTAGTCAGCTACAGCTTGCCGTTATTGCTGATGCAGTCCTTTACCCAGGCCGCCGCCGAAGGCGTAAGACGTAGCGTCGCGCTGGACCCCGCCACGCCTGGCTACGTCACGGCACTGCCGCTGCAGGCCGTCAGTGCGGCGCAGGCACAACTGGCGTGGATCCCCTCCCAGTTCAAATTCCTTCCCGGGTACGTGACGGCCGTCTACAACTCGTCAGGCGTGTTGACGGTGTACATCAATTACCCGACGTCCAGCCTCCAAAGTGTGCTGCCGTTCCTGGTATTGCCAGGCATCGGTACCGTCCCCGCCCTGCCTCCCATGCTGTCCGCCCAGTCGAGCATGCAGTTTTGACCTCAGGCGATAAACTCTTCGGCCGCCTGCTCGGACGCGGCAACCAGCTGCCTGCTGACGCACCGGCAGCGATCCCGGCAACCGCCGCGTTGTTGTTCTACCTGGACGCCCAGGGCCGCGTAATGGATGTCCATGGCCCGCTTCGCCATCGACTCGAACACCCCGCTGCGCAACAGCAACAGGCACCCTCGCTGCTCGACTACCTCACTGCGGCGAGCCGCCTGGTGATCGAGGGCACGCCCAGCGACTGGCAGGGGCAAAGCCTGGACCTGGAGCTCAAGGGGCTCGCCGGGCAAACCCTGCATACCCGTGGCTGGGTCCAACCCGAAGGCAAGGGCTGGCTCCTGCAATTGCTGGACATTGGCGACCTGATTGCCCATCGCCAACTCACCCAGGTGCGCGAACACAATCAACGGGTGAGCGACCAGATCAGCGAGCAACTGCGGGTCTGCAGCCTGGTGCGCCTGCCCGAAGTACTGCAAGACACTCTGCAGGCTATTTCCCAGCACTGGCACATCCCCTGCGTCGCCATCGCCTTGCTGGATGAGCAGGGCCAGGCGTGGTGCATCGAGGGCTGTTACACCGCCCACGATGCGCCGGTACTCTGGAGCAACGGCCAAGCCCTGGGCTCCAGCCTCGACAGCCTGGGCGGCACGGCGCCAGTGAGCCTGGAGGTAAACCGTGGCCACAGCGAACACCCACGCCTGCAAGGCCTGTTTGGCAATACCGATGGTTTTCTGGTGCCCTACCGCGACGGACTGGGCGTGGGCGCATGGCTGCTGTGCGGGGTGTATCACCGCCAGGAACACACCAGCGACCGTGACTGGTTGCAACTGACCGCCGCCCTCGCGGCACCGCTGCTCGGACGCCTGCGCGAACTGCGCCATCAACAGCAGCTGGAACGCCTCGACGCGCTGCAAGGATTGCTCGGCACCGGCTGGTGGGAGCTGTCCCCACACACTGAAGACCTCGAACTCGCCCCACCGCTGCTGCACACCCTGAGCCAAGGCGAGGCCATCACACAGCTGTCGCTACCCATGTGGCTCAAGCTGATTCACCCTGCCGACCGGGAAGAACTCGCCAGCCGCCTGCAAGACCTGAAGACCCTGGGCAAACCGCTGTCCACCAGCGTGCGCCTGCAACGTGCCGACGCGGCGCTTAACCCCATCTGGTATCGCGTGCAAGGGCAAGCGTTGGGCTCGGGTGAGCATCGCCGCCTGGTGGGCTTCATGCTCGACATCAGCGACATAAAAAACCAGGAGCAACAGGCCGCCGCCGCCCACGCACGCCTGGATAACCTGATCGCCAGTTCCCCGGCTGTGATCTATGTGCAGCGCTATGTCGAGGGCACACTGCAACCGGTGTTCTTCAGCGACAGCTTGCTGCCGCTGCTTGGCCGCACCCTGGCCGACTTCACCCCGGCGACGCTGAACCAGTGGATCCACCCCGAAGACCGCGACCTCTACTTCGACCGTACCCGCCAACTGCTGCGCGAAGGCAGCGTGCGCAGTCGCTACCGGGTGCTCGACACACAGGGCAATTACCACTGGCTGCTGGATGAAGCCCGGCTGCTGCGCGACGACCTCGGGTTGCCCGTGGAAGCCGTGGGCCTGTGGCTGGATGTGACCGAGACGACCCTGGCGGCGCAACGGATCAAGGAAAGCGAGGAGCGCTATCGAATCCTCGTGGAAGACTCCCCGGCCATGATCTGCCGCTACCTTCCGGACCTGACCCTGACCTTCGGCAACACGCCCCTGGCCAACTACATGGAATGCCTGCCTGGACAGCTGCCGGGCATGAACCTCCGCCAATGGTTGTCGGACGAACAACACGAGGCGTTTGTACTGCGCATCCGCCAGCTCACCCCGGAATTCCCCGTGAGCACCGCCGAAATCAGCCTGCAACTGCCGGGGCGCACACATGCCTGGTGGGTGTGGTCGGACCGGGGCGTGTTCGACGAACAGGGCCAATTGCAGGAAGTGCAGGCCGTGGGCCGCGACAACACCGAAGTGCGCCGCTCCCAGCAGCAACTGACCCAAAGCGCCAAAATGGCCACCCTCGGCGAAATGGCCACCGGCCTGGCCCATGAGATCAACCAGCCGTTGAATGTGATGCGCATGGCCATCGTCAACGTGCTCAAGCGCTTGAGCAACGGTGATGCACAAATCGACTACCTGACGGAAAAACTCCAGCGTATCGACTCCCAGGTCCAGCGCGCAGCCCGCGTGGTAGACCACATGCGGGTGTTCGGCCGCCGTTCGGAAGTCGAACAGCAGCCCTTCAACCCGGCGCAGGCGGTGGAAGGCACCCTGTCGCTGCTCAGTGAAGGCATGCGCGGCAAAGGCGTGGACCTGCGCGTGGCACAGCTAGACGTGACGGTGCAGGTCAAAGGCTATGTCGACCAGCTGGAGCAGGTGCTGATCAACCTGATGGTCAACGCCCGCGATGCCCTGCTGAGCAAACGCGAGCACGACCGCGACCTGCAACCGTGGATCTCGGTGCAGATCGAGCAGGACAGCCGCCACGTACGCATCTGGGTCGAGGACAACGGCGGCGGGATTGACCCGCGGCTGCTGGAGCGGATTTTCGAGCCGTTCTTCACCACCAAGCCGATTGGCGTGGGCACCGGCCTCGGGTTGTCAGTGAGCTACGGCATTGTCGAGAACATGGGCGGCCGGTTGAGCGTCGCCAACAGCGAGCATGGGGCGAAGTTCTGTGTGGAGTTGCCGGTGGTTGAAGCCTAATTCACCAGGGCCGCTTGCCCATGCGGCCGGCAACTGAGGTTGGCGCCCACTTCCACCGCGTTCAGGTTAACCCCAAGGTTCGACAACAGGCTGTTCACCACCGGGTCCAGAATAGGGCTGAGCACTCCGCCAATCACGGTGCCCAAGGTGCTGTTGAGCCCGTTTAGCACTGTGCCCGCCGTCGTCAATAACCCTCCCAGCAGATTGAACCCCGTTGGCTTGTAGACCTGGAACTGGATACCGCTCAACGCGTTACTGATCGCGCTGAGAAGGCTGGCTGTCGATGAGGCGTAGTACTGCGGCGGCAGGTTGATTTCCGGCGGCTGAAGGTACGTGTGGGGGGGCAAGGCACTTGTCGCAGCGCCCACCGGACTGTTGACGCTCAAGCCCAGGCCGCCCCCGTAAAACGGTTTGCGGGTAGACGGATCACAAGTGGTAGGCCCCAGGCCCAGCAAGGGTTTGAAACAGGTAATGGATCCGATATCCACCACCGGCACTGGAGGAATCGGATTAAGGGTGGTGTTGCTGTTAAACGCGTTGATCAGTTGCGGGCTCTGGCCAATTTGCACGGTAACGATCGAGGCATTGGTCTGGGTGGTCAGGGTCTTGGTAGCGTCGCTGACGCAGGTAAACCCGGTGACATAGCTTTCAGCCGTGCCCAGTTGAAGGACCACATCTATCCTGGCGGCCGGCGGGTTTGAGGATGACGACAGCACCTGCAAATTCGTCATCTGGCAATAACCACCCAGTACACACAGCACCGAACTGATGGTTCCTCCCAGGTTCAAGCTCAACAAGTTGTTCAAAACGTCCGAAAGTGGCCCGATCAAGCCGTTCAGGGCGGCCTGCACCGCGGGAGAATCCAGCGGTGGCAACCCTAACGTCAGGCCGACGCTGATCTGAGCCGTTTTTACGTAAATGCGGGTTGCTGAAGTTTTATCCACGGCAAACCGCGGATCGCCAATAGCGGACAACTGCGGTGGCTGAATCACCTTGACCTGAACACCTGCATTCACCAGGCCCGGAATATTCACCGGGATGGTCGCCACCACCCCGTTCTTGGTATTGGCCAATTGCACAAAGGCTTCGGCCAACTGGAACACATTCAGGCTGGTGTTCAGCCCCGCCGACACCGCCCCCGTTTGCAGCTGCAGCAGGCTGCCCAGGGTGACATCAAGGTTGCCGATTATCGCGTTGATACTGGTAAGACCGCTGACCGCCACGCTGGCTGTATTGCCTCCGGCACTGAGCACCGTAATGGCTGCGTCGACCAGTTGACTGATCTTGACCGTCTTGGTCAGCAGTTGATCGTAGGCTCCGGCCGTGACGCCCACGTTCAACGCCAGCTGGTTGAGGTAGCTGAGCAAGTTGATGTTGGTGTCTACCAGGCCCTGCCAGCCTGCCACGCTCAGGTTCAGTGAGCCGCCCAAGAGTTGGCCGAACAACAGGTTCAGTGCTGCTGATTTGCTCGAGTCCACGGTGACCAGTGTCGATTTGATCGTCAGTTGCGCCTGAGGCGGCAGGATCTTCGGCGCCGCCACCGCGACGGCAGACAACTGGGTGTTGAAGTTGTAGCCGCTACCACTGAACAACGCCCAGACCCCCCCGGCAACGCTGGTCATGATCGGGCGCGAGGCAGTCACCTGGATGGCATCGGTCTTGGTCGCGTCTGCGGAGAACACCCGCTGGTTGGTGGCGCCGGTGGTCAGCACGCCGCATTTCACTATCAGGGCGTTTGCTGGCGGGATGACATAACCGTTGCGCACTGCGCTGGCACGGGCATAGGTGGGCGCGGTATTGGTGGCGGGCAGGCAATCCCCCTTACGCTGCACTGCCTCCAGTGCCGCCATATCGGCAATCCCCTGCAACTGGCGTTTTTCCAGGTACAAACGGCTGCTATCAACCACCAGCAACATGAATACCAGCACCATGCCCAGGGTCAAGACCGCCACCAAGCCAACCGCACCGCGCTGCCTTGCAGGCCCGGCGTGGTGACCGGAACGAAGTCGAAGAGACATCGAGCACTCCTTTGCCGGCACACTGCCGAGCGCTTACTCTCCTGTGTTGCTTGGGAGTGTAGTCAAGAGCGGCGGGGGCTGCAGGCCAGTCGCCATAGATCGACGACTGGCGGAGGGCTGATCAGGCGATCAATGCGGCGGGTAGTTGGAAAGCACCTTGGTCACCGTGGCACGAATAGCGGCACTGCGGTCTCGGGGTTCAGGCGAGCTGGCGAGGATCTGCTCATCGCTGCCACGCCACACCAGCTTGCCATCCTTGCCGTCGAGCAAGTCAATCTGGATGGTCGCGACCTTGTAGGTGATGTTGCGGGTTTCGTTATACATCGGCGCGCCCCAGTAACCATTCCACGGGCCGCCCCAGGCGCCGCCGTAATTGGTGGTGACTTGTTGCTGGCGGTCTTCGACGATCAGGTAGGTCTGTACATTCAGGTCAGCCTTGGTGCCCGGCGCGGCAGGACGCAGGCCACGCTGGTCGAGCTGCTCGCCCACGGCCTGGCGGATGCGCTGTTCGGTGAGGTCACTCTTGATCCGCGGGTCATCCGGGCGGTATTGCAGCGCGGGTTCTTTCCAGCTCCAGCTGCGGTAGGCGCCAAAGTCCCGGCTGGCGTCGAAATCATGGTTGACCTGGCTGGTCTGGCAACCGCCCAGCAACACAACAACAGCAAGTGCAGCAATACGACGAAGCATGGTTTTTCTCCAAAAGACAATCCGGGCCTGAGATGAGAATAGCTGCTAACTGGGTGGGTAGGCAGTCATTGCCTTTTGCATCGCCTCACGCAGCGAGTCGGCGCGCTCGCTGAGGCTGCCCTGGCTCGTGGTTTCGGCGCTGGTGCTCCATACCGGCTGGCGGGTGCGCGCGTCGAACAGGCTGATGCGCGCCACGGCCACCGTCACTTCATAAGTGCGTACCAGCGGCACCGTGTTGTACATGCCGTAGCCGTTGCCGTAGCGGTTATAGCCGCCGTAACCGTAGCCATAGTCGTCCTGAACCTGGCGCAGGCGTTTTTCCAGGCGCACGTCGGCGCTTACCAGCAGGTCGGGGGCGCGGTTGTCATGCAAGGGGCGCAGGCCGCGCTGGTCGAGGGCGCCGCTGACCGCCTCGGCAATCTGCGCCGAATCCGCCCAGGCCGAGCCTGCCGGCAGCTGGTTGTTGAGCCAGGCCCAACTGCGGTACGCGCCGTAGTCGCGCACCGGCGCCGGGTAGGCGCTGGCATCAAAGGTGTTGGCCGCCTGGGCAGGCGCCGGCGGCATCGGGGCAGACGCCGCCACATACGGGTTGGGGCTTTGGCAACCCGCCAGGCCCAGGCCCAGCAGGATCAGTCCAAGACAGCGCTTCATTTCGACCTCCGCAGACTGGGCCGCTTAAACCGGACGGCAGATCCAGTGCAAATAACGCCCAAGTCCGGCAAAGCTTGGGTGACGACGGTGTGCGAGCTCCATCTCCAACAAATCCTGCAACTCGGCGCGGGCCTGGAATTCCACCGGCATATAGTCGTGGAACACCCGCACGCCACTTTGGGTTTCGACCTGCCACAGGCCCTCTAGTTGCGTCGCCAACTCCCGTGGGTCCAGGGGTTGTTGCGGCGTGAGGCTCTGCTTTTCACCGGCCATGTCGTTCTTGCGCATTTTGCGGAAGTGGCCTTTGAGCAGGTTGCGGTAAATCAAGGCGTCGCGATTGTAGAAGGCCAGGGACAGCCAGCCACCGGGCGCGGTCAACTGGTGCAGCACCGGCAGGATCGCATGGGGTTCGGCCAGCCATTCCAGCACGGCGTGGCACAGCACCAGGTCGTAGGGCTCGGTGAGTTGGCCCAGCAGGTCCTGCCAGGGTGCCTGAATGAAGGTGGCTGTCTGCCCGGCTTCGGCGAAACGCTGGCGGGCGCCTTCGAGCATCGGCTCGGCGGGTTCGGCCAGGGTTACATCGTGGCCGCGCTCGGCCAGCCACAGCGACATATGGCCCAGCCCCGCGCCGATATCCAGTACCCGCAGCGGGCGGTCCGGCAGCGCTTCAATCAGATCGGCTTGCAGCACCGCCAGGCGAATCGCGCCCTTGGCGCCGCCGTAGATCTTCTCGGCAAAGCGGGTGGCCAACTGGTCGAAATGACGGTCGCTCATTTGGCAAACCGCCGTTCGCTGTCGGCCAGCTTGGCCTGTACCACCTGATCCATGTCCAACCCCAATTCACTGCACAACAGCAGCAGGTACAGCACGATGTCACCGACTTCCTGGCCGGCATGGGCGAGTTTGTCGGCGGGCAACTGGCGCGACTGGTCTTCGCTCAACCACTGGAATATCTCCACCAGCTCGGCCATTTCAACGCTGGCGGCCATGGCCAGGTTCTTGGGGCTGTGGAACTGCTTCCAGTCGTTGGTATCGCGGATGCGGTGCAGGCGTTCGGTGAGGTGATCGAGGTTCATGGGGGGCTCCTGAAGGTGTATAGCTTCGGGCGCAAGCCGCGCGAAGGCAAGTGAATCCCTGCGGCCCGTAAACCTCTATGCTAGAAGGGAACTAGCTTGGGCCAATAACGAACAAAGGCTCAGGTTCGGCAGCTACGCCCACCGTCTTATCAGGACACACACATGCAAACAGACTTTTTCGGATGGCTGGGTCTCAAGATCGGCCAGATCATCCACTTTATCGTCGAGTTGTTCAGCGGGCTGTTCAATACCCTGTCCCACGCGGGCGGCGACTTTGTCGACGGGCTGTCCAGATCCTTGGGGATGGACACCTCGATCATCAGCATCCTCATGCTGATTATCGGCTTGATGCTGTTGTACTCGGCGGTGCGCGCGTTTATGCGGGCTTCGATCATCATGGGGATTATCTGGTTGATGCTCGGGCTGTGGGTGCTCAGCTGGGTGGTGCATTAATAAAGGGCCAGCAGGGTAAATCCCTTTAATTTGAGGGACGTTTCCGAGACAATCTTTCGGCCTTGTGCCTGTTGGGATGGGTGGCTAGTCTTCGGCCCTTCACTGCATATCAGTGATCGGGTTTAGTCGCCCGGAATTAGTGAGCGCAAGTTGTCGCCATGCTTCATGGCGGCTGTGCGCAGGGCACCTTCGGGTGCGCCGGGTTCCACTAGCCGGTCGACTAACCTGCGTACAGCCGCCACCCTCGTTTAGTCGCGCGGGTGTCAGCTCCTTACCTACTAGTGGAGTTACACCATGCATAAGCCTGTTCCCGACCCACCCAGCGACCTCCTCAACGACCGCGCCGCCTTCAATCGCGCCCTCGAACATTACCTGCCATCCCAAGGCTTCCACACCATCAACGAAGACCTGAGCTTCGAAGATTCCCTGCTCTACACCGCCAGCCTGCTCAGCAGTGCCTCGGCGACTGCGCTTGATTGCGGCGAACTGCTGGAAAGCCCGCAGCGCGCGAAGATCCTGGCGGTGTGGCACTTGCTGGAAATTGCCAAGACCACCGTCGACCGCTCCATCGAATGCCTGCACCCGCGCAAAACCTGACACTACGCGGTCAAAAATGTGGGAGCGGGCTTGCTCGCGAAAGCGGTGGATCAGCCAA
>NZ_JACARS010000238.1:0-5136 GCF_013386485.1 Pseudomonas sp. P7758
CCCAAATAACGGATATGTACCCAGCCAGGTCAAACCGACAAATACCGACTGATAGTCGCCTCATCCACCCGATCCCGAGTTTCCTCAATCACAAACCTCCCCTTCTCAATCACCAAAAACCGATCAGCAATTTCCAAAGTAAACGACAACACCTGCTCAGAAACAACAATCGTCAAATCCCGCAAATTGCGAATTTCCTTAAGCGTACGAGCAATGTCCTTGATGATCGAAGGCTGAATCCCCTCAGTCGGCTCATCGAGCAACAACACCTTGGGATTCGTCGCCAACGCCCGGGCAATCGCCAACTGCTGTTGCTGCCCCCCAGACAAATTCCCACCCTTGCGCGAACGCATGTCATACAGCACCGGAAACAGCGCATACAAATCCTCAGGCACCCTGCCCCGGGCCGCCGCCGGCAACCCAGTCTGAATATTCTCCAACACACTCATGCTGGGAAAAATCATCCGCCCCTGCGGCACATAGGCAATCCCCCGCTCCACCCGCTCATGGGTTTCAAGCGCAGACACATCATGCCCATCCACACTCACCTGCCCCTGCCACTGCGGCAAAATACCCATCAGGCTCTTGAACAACGTGGTCTTGCCCATCCCGTTGCGCCCCATCACCGCGACGATCTCACGCTTCGCCACATCCAGCTCCAGGTCGTGAAGAATCTGGCTCTGCCCGTACCCACACGACAGTTTGTCGATCTTGAACATGCCCGACTCCTCAGTGGCCCAAATACACTTCAATGACTTTCGGATTGCTCTGCACCGACTCCATGCTGCCCTCGGCCAGCACCTTGCCCTGATGCAACACCGTGACCTTGTGGGCAATGCTCTTGACGAACTCCATGTCATGCTCGATCACCAACACCGAGCGCCCCTGGCTGATGCGCTTGAGCAACTCGGCCGTTTGCGCCCGCTCGTTGACGCTCATCCCGGCCACCGGCTCGTCGAGCATCAGCAATTCAGGGTCTTGCATCAGCAGCATGCCAATCTCCAGCCACTGCTTTTGCCCGTGAGACAGCAGGTCCGCCTGCTGCTGCAACAAGTCGCCGAGGAAGATTTCCCGCGCCACCTCCTCGACCCGCGCAATCACCTGGGCATTACGCTTGAAAAACAGCGCGCCCCACACCTTGCGCCCGGCCGGATACGACATCTCGAGGTTTTCAAACACCGTGAGGTTTTCGTAGATCGATGGGTTCTGGAACTTGCGCCCTACCCCGGCGCGCACGATGTTGTATTCGCGCATTTTGGTCAGTTCCTGGCCGTCGAACTGGATGCTGCCACTGGTGGCGCGGGTCTTGCCGCAGATCAAATCCAGCACCGTGGTTTTGCCGGCGCCGTTGGGCCCGATCACCACCCGCACTTCATTGCGGTCGATATACAGGTTGAGGTTGTCGACAGCCTTGAAGCCATCGAATGACACGGTGAGGCCTTCGATAGCCAACACCGGTTTCTTCATTTCAAAACCGACGGCGGTCATGGCTGTGTCTCCAGGATCTTGGCTTCAGCCTTGGGCTTGATCTTCGCGGGCTCGGCCTTGACCACCGGCTTGCGCCGCAACACTCGGGCCAGGGCCTGGCGACCATGGCTGTCCCACAACCCCGCCAGGCCGTTGGGGAAGTACATGACCACGGCGATAAACAACCCGCCCATCAGGTACAGCCAAAGCTCAGGGAAGGATTCGGAAAAGTAGGTCTTGCCATAGTTCACCAGCAACGCGCCATACACCGCGCCCAGCAGTGACATGCGCCCGCCCACCGCGGCAAAGATCACCATCTCGATGGACGGCACGATGCCCACGAACGACGGCGACATAAAGCCCACCTGCAAGGCAAACATCGCCCCGCCAATCGCCGAGAACGCCGCCGCCACGCAGAACACGAAAATCTTGAAACTGGCCACGTCATACCCGGAAAACCGTACCCGCTCTTCCTTGTCGCGCATGGCCATCAACAGCCGGCCCAGCTTCGAGGCGAGGATAAAACGGCCAATGAAGATGCAGCCGAACAACAGCCCGGCGTTGATGAAATACAGGATCATCTTCGCGCCGTCACCGCGCAGGTCCCAGCCCAGCAGGGTCTTGAGGTCAGTAATGCCATTGACACCACCGGTAAGGCCTTGCTGGCCGACGATCAGCACCGTGAGGATCAGCGCAATCGCCTGGGTGACGATGGAGAAATACACATCGCCCACCCGCCGCTTGAACAGCGCCATGCCAATGATGAACGCCAGCAGCACCGGCACCGCAATCACCGCGAACAGGGTGAAGGTGAAGCTGTGGAACGGCTGCCAGAGCCACGGCAATTCGGTGATCTGGTTCCAGTCCATAAAGTCCGGGATGCCCGGGGTGGACTGGATCTTGGTACTGATCGGGTCCGAGGCCTCAAGCTTCAGGAACATCGCCATGCAGTAGCCGCCGACGCCGAAAAACACCCCCTGCCCGAGGCTGAGAATCCCGCCATAGCCCCAGCACAGCACCAGGCCCACCGCGACGAACGCGTAGGTCAGGTACTTGCCGACCATGTTCAGCCGGAAGGCGTCCAGGGTCAGCGGGAACACCACGAGGATCAACAGCGCCAACAGCACGATGCCGATCAGGTTTTGCTGGCCGCCCAGCAGTTTGTCTAGAGCCTTCATCGGTTCGCCTCTACTTGCGCACTTTGATGGAGAACAACCCTTGCGGGCGCAGCATCAGGATCAGGATCACCGATGACAGCGTCAGCACCTTGGCCATCGAGCCACTGAGGAAAAACTCCGACAGCGATTGGGTCTGGGCAATCACGAACGCCGAGGCAATGGTGCCGAACAGGCTTTGCGCGCCGCCGAATACGACAACCAGGAAGGTGTCGACGATGTACTGCGAACCGGCGGTCGGCCCGGTGGAGCCGATGGTGGTGAACGCCGCACCGGCCACGCCCGCCACGCCGCAGCCGAGGGCGAAGGTCATGCGGTCGACCTTGCGCGTGTTGATGCCCACCGCCCGGCTCATCAAGCGGTTCTGCACGGTGGCGCGCACCTGCAAGCCCCAGCGCGAACGGTAGAGCATGACGAAGATCGCCCCGGTCAGCAGCACGGTCAGGCCCATCATGAACAGGCCGTTGCGCGGGATCTCGATGGCGTCGCTGAGGTTCACCGAGCCCATCAGCCAGGCCGGCGGTTCGGCGCTCACTTCACGGGCGCCGAACACCGAGCGGAAGGTTTGCTGCATCACCAGGGACAAACCCCAGGTGGCGAGCAAAGTGTCCAGGGGCCGCTTGTACAAGCGGCTGATCATCGCCCATTCCACCAGCCAGCCCACGGCGCCGGCAACGAGGAATGAGAGGGCAATGGCAACGAAAAAGTAGTACGGCTGAAAGCTTGGCGCGAAATGCGCGGTAAGGCTTGAACAGACGTAGGTGGTGTAGGCGCCAATGGTCAGGAACTCACCGTGGGCCATGTTGATCACGCCCATCTGGCCGAAGATGATTGCCAGTCCCAATGCCATCAGCAACAGCACGCAGAACACGGACAAGCCGTTGAACCCCTGCATCGCCGCGATGGCTCCAAATTCCGATAGCCATTCCATGATGATGGTCTCCTGAGCGGGAGGTTGAAATGCAATCTGCTTCTGCTTTATGTGGGAGCTGGCTTGTGTGGGAGCGGGCTTGCTCGCGAATACGGTGTGTCAGTACCGGATGCACTCACTGATTCACCGCTTTCGCGAGCAAGCCCGCTCCCACACAAAACCAGTTCCCACATTCAGATCAGCGCCAGACCCGAGGTTATTGATAGCCTTTCGGAAACGGATTCGGCTCGATCAGATCCGACTCGTAGATCACCTTGAACTGGCCATTGGGCTGCACTTCGCCGATGCGCGACTTGCTCCACAGGTGATGGTTTTCGTGGATCTTCACATAGCCTTCCGGCGCGTTTTTCAACTCGATGCCAGGCGATGCGGCGACGACTTTATCCACGTCGAAACTGCCGGCCTTCTCAACCGCCGCTTTCCACAACCATGGGCCGAGGTAGGCCGCCTGGGTCACATCACCGATCACTGCATCCTTGCCGTACTTGGCCTTGAACGCTTCCACGAAGGCTTTGTTGTTCGGGTTGTCGAGGCTCTGGAAGTACTTCATCGAGGCATAGAAGCCAGCCATGTTTTCGCCGCCGATGCCCAGCAGTTCGTCTTCGGTCACCGACAGGGTCAACAGGGTTTGCTTGGACGCGTTCACGCCCGCTGCGTTGAGCTGTTTGTAGAAGGCCACGTTGGAGCCGCCCACCACGGCCGCAAACACCACGTCAGGCTTTTTCAGCTTGACCTTGTTGATCAGCGAACCGAACTGGGTGTTGCCCAGCGGGTAGTAGTCTTCGCCGACCACGGTGCCGTGCAGCACGTTTTCAATGTGCTTGCGCGCGATCTTCATCGAGGTGCGCGGCCAGATGTAGTCCGAGCCCACCAGATAGAAGGTTTTGGCGCCCTTGGTCTTGGCGATCCAGTCGAGGCTGGCAAGGATTTGCTGGGTCGCTTCCTGGCCGGTGTAGATCACGTTTTTCGACTGTTCCAGGCCTTCATAGAAGGTCGGGTAGTAGAGCAGGCCGTTTTCTTTCTCGAAGATCGGCAATACGGCTTTACGTGAAGCGGAGGTCCAGCAGCCGAACACTGCAGCCACCTTGTCGTTCACCAGCAGTTTCTTGGCCTTTTCGGCGAAGGTCGGCCAGTCGGACGCGCCGTCTTCCTGGATCACCTTGATCTGCCGCCCGAGGATCCCGCCCGAGGCGTTGATCTGCTCGATGGCCAGGCGTTCGGCCTGGATCGAACCGGTTTCGGAAATCGCCATGGTGCCGGTGGCCGAGTGCAACTGGCCGACGGTGACTTCGGTAGGCGTCACCGCCAGGCCTTCGTTGTCGGCCATGACGCCATGGCTGAACAGACTCGCCGCCAGCAGTGATAAGGCCAACAACGGTTTGGAGCGGATCAATCGTGATTCCATGGGGCGACTCCTCTGCAATGAGGGGTTCAGCATGGCGGCAGGTGGCCACGGCGGGTATACGCAGCCTGACGTAACGGCGTACGTCATTTGACGTATGCCGTTGCGCACCATTTTCGAGCAGGATCCCGCCCGCCCTGGGAAAGGAAACCCCTGTGGCG
>NZ_JACARS010000239.1:0-272 GCF_013386485.1 Pseudomonas sp. P7758
CTGATCGCCGAGCGCCTGCGCAACCTGGGCAAGTACACGTTTGCCGATGTGGTGTCCTACCGCCTGGAGCAGACCCCGGTGCGCCTGACCTCGGCCTTCGGCACCCTGACCGTGGCGCTGATGTACCTGGTGGCGCAGATGGTGGGCGCCGGCAAGCTGATCGAGCTGCTGTTCGGCATCGACTACCTGTACGCGGTGATGCTGGTGGGCGTGCTGATGGTGTTCTACGTGACCTTCGGCGGCATGCTCGCCACCACCTGGGTGCAGATCAT
>NZ_JACARS010000239.1:339-670 GCF_013386485.1 Pseudomonas sp. P7758
CCTGATGCGCTTCTTTACCGTCAGCGACGCCAAGGAAGCGCGCAAGAGCGTGTTCTACGCCACCGGTTTCATTGGCTACTTCTACCTGCTGCTGATCATCGTCGGCTTCGGCGCCATCGTCATGGTGGGTACTGACCCAAGCTTCCGGGATGCCAACGGCGCGATCATCGGCGGCGGCAACATGATCGCCGTGCACCTGGCACAGGCCGTGGGCGGCAACCTGTTCCTGGGGTTCATTTCGGCGGTGGCCTTCGCGACCATCCTGGCCGTGGTCGCCGGGCTGGCGTTGTCCGGCGCGTCGGCGGTGTCCCACGACCTGTATGCCTGCGTG
>NZ_JACARS010000240.1:0-2335 GCF_013386485.1 Pseudomonas sp. P7758
GCGCTAAATTGCGCCCCACCCCAAGAGGGCAACCCGCCAACTCACCTGGCGGCCAACTATCCGAACTGACCCGACGCCCAACCGCGCCTCTTTCTGCGCTGCGGTGAGCTGCACCCGTCAGTTGATCCAACACCGAGACAATACAACCATGAACAAGCACCTGATCGCCGTCGCCAGCGCCCTGCTGATCACTGGCACCGCCCCCGCCTTCGCCGCCAGCACCGTGGACCTGACAGTCAAGGGCATCATCACCCCGAATGCCTGCACGCCGAGCCTGTCCAGTGGCGGGGTCATCGACCACGGCAAGATGTCGGCCAAGGACTTGAACGCCACCCAGATCACCCTGTTGCCGAAAGTCACGCTGCAAATGACCGTGACCTGCGATGCGCCGGTGATCTTCGCCCTCAAGGCGACCGACAACCGTATTGGCTCCGGCAGCGGCAGCGGCTTCGGGCTGGGATTTATCAACGGCACGCAAAAGCTGGGTTCCTATAGCTTGACCCTTGGCGCCACCGGTAGCCCGCCCCAGGCCGACGGCGAAACCGTGCAAGCCATCGGGTCTTTCGACAATGGCGTCACCTGGGAGCGTTGGAACAGCTTTGAAACCGGCACCTATCTCTCGGTCGCCACCCTGGCAGACGCCAGCACCCCGCGTGCCACCCAGCAACTGGTCACCCCCGTGGCCTACAGCGGCTACATCAACCGCACCGACGGCCTGGACCTGAGCAACGAAGTCAATATCGACGGCTCGGCCACCATTGAAGTGCTCTACCTGTAACCCACCTTCGCCCCTGACCTGCAACCAAAAAGGTGCTGCTCGATGATGAATTCCTCACCCGCTGTCTTTCTCGCCACGTTACTGCTGGCCCCCACCGTACTGGCCGCCAGCAGTACCGACTTCGCCGTCACGGGCACCATCACGCCGAATGCCTGTGAACCCATGCTCTCCGGCGGAGGCGTGGTGGATTACGGAAAAATGCCGGCCAAGGAACTCAACACCGACAGCCCGACCTCACTGCAGCCGCAGACCATGCAAATGGAAGTCCTGTGTGAAGCGCCAACGTTCATCGCGCTGAGCACGATCGATAACCGCGCCGGCACTTCGGCAATTAACGACTACTGGCATGGCCTGGGGCTGACGGACAGTGGCGAAAAACTTGGCGCCACCGCATTCGGCCTGCTCAACCCGGTCGCGGACGGCGTCACGGTCAAGACGATCAACTCGACCGATGGCGGGGTGACCTGGCTCCCGTCGATTTACCTGGGCCACTACACCCAAACCTCGGTCGCCACCAACGGCGGTGCGAACACCCCGATTGCGATACGGCAATTCAGTGCCGACCTGCGCGTGTACACGATGGTCGACGGCACTGACCGCCTGACCGTGCTCGACGAAGTGCCGCTGGACGGCCATGCCACCGTGCAACTGAAGTACCTGTAACCCTTTATTCAACCGGCCCCACTCGAAAGGAAACGTGTGCCCCATGAAACTTACGCTCAATGCCCTGGCCACCGCGCTGCTGCTCAGCACCAGCGCCTCTGCCCTGGCGGCGTCCACCGTCGACCTGACTGTCAAAGGGGTGATTACCCCCAACGCCTGCACACCTGGCCTGTCCGGCGGAGGGATGGTGGACTACGGCAAGATCTCCGCCAAAGACCTGAACCTCACGACCCCCAAACAACTGCCACGCACCACCTTGCAACTGACCATCACCTGCGACGGCGGCACCCTGTTTGCCGTCAAGGGCACCGACAACCGCGCCGGGTCCAACTCCACCGGCGGCACCTACGGCCTGGGGTTGATCAACGGTACGCAGAAGCTGGGGGCCTACGACCTGATGCTGAATAACGCAGTCGCAGACGCTGTCGCCGTCACGGTGCTGGAATCCGGGGATAACGGCACGACCTGGGCAGAGTCGGCGGACGCGATCCTGCCACCCAGCGCATTGGCGGCTTTCGGCGATAGAACCTCGGGTACCTGGCTGCCGGTACCGATCCAGCAAGTCGTCAGCGACCTGGTGGTGTATGCGCAGATCGCCCGGGCCGACAGCCTGGACCTGAGCGATGAACACCCGATCGACGGCTCGGCCACGCTGGAAGTGAAGTACCTGTAAACCCGCGGCCTCGTCGTTCGCGGCGAGGCGCCTTACTTGCACCGAACACATTGAAGACCGAATGATGAACAGAACCCTACGCCTGTGCACGGCGCTGTTATTGCTCAACACCGGCTCTAGCGTGTTTGCCAGCACCGCCACCGAGATGACCCTGTCGGGCCTGGTTACCCCCAGCTCCTGCACCATCGCGCTCTCCGGCAGCGGCATCATCGACCACGGCA